>JADLFC010000085.1 GCA_020845775.1 Deltaproteobacteria bacterium | reverse complement strand
TTGGCGCAGAAACCTGGTAGTGCTCCTAAGACGACTAAAAAGAGCAGCAGAAATTCTTATCGCCCTTTGGTGATTTGTTGTGACCCGGTAGCCATGAACAACTACTTGGAAGAGTATTTTAGTATATATCACGAATACAAAGTTGCCTGCAGAAGATATCTTAGTGGCGAACATGGCGTAATATTTCCACCAGGCACTTATCGACCTCCCTCTCTGTGTTGCTGCTAGCTGCTGATTGGTTACTGAAGTCTACGATTGCGCAATAATTCAAGTGGCTTGTAAGCCGCGGCTGTCGGGATCTGTTGAGCGCTTCAAGTGAAAGACCTTTTTGTGTTCTTTGGTTAGGATTTGTTTTAATAGGAATCCGTATAGCTAGCCGTTGCAGCAATTATAGCTGCACAGTGAAGAGGTGCCCCCCTGAGTTCAGCAATGTAGTCGTTCTTCATAGAAAGTAATTTTCATAAAAACAACAAGAAGTGCGTTGGACTATGGATACCACCACAGAGGCTCCGAGGTTAGGTTTTTGGGGGGGGCGCCGTGACTGAGGGGAGTAGTGCTAGCAGGTGGTCTTTTTTGTTGAGCGTTGGGTCGTCCAAAACCTTTTCGTGAAGAGCTCTTAAAATCTTTCCAATCTCGGGACCTTCGCGAAAGCCGAGCGCTAGCAAGTCTTTGCCGTTAATTGCAAGTGTGGCAAGCGGCGAGACGTCTGGGGCAAGGCGTATGCGCTCGATTTCGTCGTCAAACGCACCGAGCTCGCTTTTTAATATCTCGGCTCCATACTTGCAAGCTGTGGCATCGGCAATTTTTAGCGCCCGCCAAAGCGGAAATAATGAGCCTACATCCCTTAATAGCCGACGCAATCCGCCTCTCCCTGCATTCAGCGGACGCATGTGCATTCGCACTAAAGTGCTTACATCCTTGTTGATGTTAGATGAGTAACGCAAACGTTCGAGGATTTCCTTCGCTATGTCAGCCCCCAGTGCTTCGTGCTTGTAAAAATGGCGTTCGCCAGTTTCTTCGTCAATTGTTAGGCTCGCCGGTTTTCCGACGTCATGCAGCAGTGCCGCTAGGCGCAATACGAGATCTTTCGGGGTGTTCTGTACAACCTCAAGCGTATGCGTAAAAAGGTCAGCTGCATGATAGCGGTTTTGTTCAAATCCTACAAAAGAAGCAACTTCGGGCAATATTTCGCTTAGAATCCCAAGCTCGTGAAGTAGTATAAAGCCACGGCGGGGGGAAGGAGAAAGCAATACCTTGCCCAACTCATCGCGAATGCGCTCTACGCTAAGTTTTATTATCTGCTGTCTAAACTCGCGTGCTGCATCCTCTGTGCGTTTCTCAATCGAAAAACCAAGTTCGCAGGAAAGTCTTACCATTCGCAAAACTCGCAGAGGATCTTCGCCGAAACGAGCATTGGGGTCTCCTACCGCCCGAATTAACTTTGCTCTAATGTCTGCTAACCCACCATGAGGATCCAAGAGCTTCTTGTCAAAAAGGCAGTAGGCCATGGCGTTAACGCTAAAGTCGCGGTAACGAAGATCCTCGACAATGCTGTCTGCGGCGACAACTCCTCCCGCAGGAGACATATTTTTACCCCTGAATGTAGTGAGTTCGACCTGCTCCAGATCGCTGTAGGGTTTGACAGTTACAGTTTGATGTTTGAGGCCGGTAGGTATGCAGCGAATTCCCGCAGATGTAAGTATTGTTAAGAGGTCTTGGGGAAGCAGTCGCGTGGCTAAATCTAGGTCTCTGGACGTAATCGCATCCGTCGGGAGGCATCTCATTATGTCGCGAACAGCCCCGCCAACGAGGTGCATGGCAGAACCCCTTCCGAGAACGCGTTTTAGCAACACAACGCGCTTATCTCTAAGAACTGCCTCAAAAGAAGCTAATTGCTCACTACTTACGCGGATAATCTCATCGTTCATAAGCTAGATTTACATAACTATACTTATTTGCACTAAAATTCGCATTAAAAATCAGAATTTCTTATTCAGGTGTTGACATAAGGTAGCTTAGAAGTTTAATTTCCAAAAGCTCAGCAGCCGTAAATGATGCGGCTGTAATTCTCGTCAATTATATATTATTAATATATATAATATGTTATGTTGACAAAGAAAAAGGGGCCTGTAGCTCAGCTGGTTAGAGCGCACGCCTGATAAGCGTGAGGTCGGTAGTTCAAGTCTACCCAGGCCCACCAGCTTTTATTGGCGTGTGTTCCGACAAGTCAATAATAATAGTTATTAAGTTTTTTGGGGCTGTAGCTCAGTTGGGAGAGCACCTGCCTTGCACGCAGGGGGTCGTCGGTTCAAGTCCGTCCAGCTCCATATCCGCATATATAAACTTACCTGTTTCCTTCCCGATCTGTAGGCCGAAGTTCCTCACTTGTTTCGTATGGTTAGCCTGTTTATCAGCGCTTTAGCAGAACGCGGTTTCTGTCGATTTTGGTAATAATCATCTTGGGGTTTCGGAGGATAAGGGTAGCACGTGGCAAAGTATCACGCGAATAAAGTTAATTTTAAGGTCTTAATTCAGTCGACAAATCGACATAGAAGCGAGCAATTGCGCCAAAGTCTTAAGTCTCTTGGATTTAAGGAGATTAGCTGTTGCAATTCGCATGTCGAGGCCATGGATAGATTTAAGTTTAGAAAGTTTACGCACGTTCTCTTCGATGCTAACTCTCATGAATGTTCGGTTAAGGAATTTGTCGTAACGCTTCGCGATCTAGATGCCGCTTCCACTTTAATAGCTGTTTCTTCTGAGCCACGCATAGATGATGTGTTTGGCTTATTGGTTGCTGGCGCACGGCATTTTTTGGGCATTCCTTTTACGGTCGAAGTTTTGGACGAGGTTTTGCAGGAGGCTAGCGAGGGGCCGCCATTAAACGAGGCGGTGCTTACAGCACCAGATCGCAATAGTGCATTGGTTACAGTAATTCTTAACAATCTATGCAAACTAACTGTGATCATGCGACAATCTAGGGAGTTTCAAAGTGCCGCTAGAGATCTTGTTGCTCAACAAAAAAAATACTATCAGTCCGTCGATTTGGCGAAAACCTTTTGCCAAGGTTCAGATGACGATTTGCTGCAAGAAATCATGGCGCAATGCATCAAGCGCGCACAAACCGCCGCCTCCCGACTTGGCCGAATGCGCAAACGTTTGGGCAAACAACGGCTGGGAGGCTCTGATGTAGAAGAAGAAAATGTGAGCGAAGAAGACTGCTCCTAAGCGGCAAATTTGGCAGTTGTAATATCGGCAACCAATGCAGATAAGGGAACTTCTGGTTATCTACTCTCACCCCCGTAAGGCCAGGATAGTAAGCGGAGTTCTCTAGATTATGCGCTCTTTTTCGGCAGCGCGAGGCTTTGATGTAGCCAGAAGGTTACTGCTTGTGAGACGTGGAGGCTGAAGGTGTTTGGGTTTTCGGATTTTACTAAGTAAGTATTTGCCCCGCAGTCGTAGCATTCGCGTATGTCCCTTTCCAGTTGCGAAGTCGATATGACTATTATTGGTGTGTGCGCGTAGAAGGTGGAACTTCTGAGTTCAGCTATTAGGGCGGTACTGCGAACGCCTTGCAGATTCAGGTCTAGTAGTAATATTTCGGCTGTCGGAGAAGTTGGATTATTGAGTAGGAGGTTGCACCTAGCCTCCTCGATGTTGCTTGCTTCGAGAAGGGGATTCTGTATATCGGCGCGTTGCAGAGCCCTTCTTATTAAGCTTCTGTGAGCCTTGTCGTCATCGACTATCAAAATGTTCATTGTGTCGGTGTTGCTCATCTCTTTCTTGTCTCGTCGGGCGCTTTAATGTCAGTCGAAAAACGCTTCCCTTTCCCTCAACGCTAAAAATTTCAATTGAGCCGTCGAGTTTATCGAGGATTTTCTTAACGCAAGCTAGGCCTATGCCACTGCCCTCAATTTCGTTTCCATGCGCTCTGTGATAAGGTCGTAAAACATCGGCGAGGCGATTCTTGGGAATTCCGAGACCGTTATCTGCTATGTCGAGTATAACGGAATCGACCGAAATAGTTTTTAGGCAAATGTCGACCGTTAATGCTCTTTCTGGAGAGCGGTATTTTATGGCGTTTCCTATCAGGTTCGAAAACACTTGATAGAGGCGTAACGGGTCGCCACTTACCGTTGGCAAGTTGTCATCGACGTTAATTGTGGCTTTGGCATCGCGTGTCTGCTGGCTTAGATCGCTAAGCGCTTGCTTAATGATGTTGTTTAAGCTGACGCGTTCCTCTGCCAGTCGCCCAGTTGAAAGCGATGAATATTCTAAGACGCTTTTTACTAGGGCTTCTAATCTGTTCGTTGCGTCTATAATGTGCCTAATAAAGTCAAGTCCCTCGGCGTCAAGTTTGTTGGCGTAGTCCTCTATGAGAATGGCAGCCATCCCCTTAATTGTAAAAATCGGCGCTTTTAAATCGTGGGAGACCATATATGTGAAATCGCTTAAGTCGCGGTTTTGTTGCTCGATTTGTTCTTGGTAGCGAACCGATGCAGTGACGTCGATAGAAACGCTCATGACGGAAATTACTGTATTGTCGTCGTCGCAGATGGGAACTAGGTGACTTTCCACCCAGATAGTAATGCCGCTTTTGTGTCGTATGCGGTAGCGCACTACTATGTCTTCGCCTAGGTTGCTAATTATGCTCGAGCGCTTATATCGCTCCATATCCTCATCTAAGACAATGTTAGCTAAAAAATCGTCCTTAAATGCAGCTATCTCCTCTTGTGAATATCCCGTTAGAACCTCCGCGTACGGGCTGCAAAAAAGAGTTTTGCCACTCGTGTCTCGCATGATCACGGATGCTGCGAGATTGTTCGTGAGAACTTCGTAGCGGTCAATTAAATCTTCAATTTTTGAACCCAAGTTATATAGGAGGTCGAAGAGATGCTCGATACTGCGTCGCGAATTGCTTACTAGTTTATCTAGTTCATCTATACCTGTTGGCAATATGTGAGAATCCCTTATGTCGACTGCAAGTGGAATGTCGTCATGCAATTTGTGTCTGCTAAGAGTCATTAACTTGGCAATATGTAAATTTGCTTGGCGAAGAGCCTTTACTACAAGTGTCGTGGTCGTCGCGCAGCCGGCTAGAAAAATAAACAAAATTAGACTGCCGAGAAAAATATTCTTGCTTAACTCGCTTGGATAATAGTGATGGCAGATAATGGCTACGACTAGAGAGAAGAAAGCTAGGGCAATGGTGGCTCGGCGCGCACTTAAGAGTTTTATTAGGAAGTAATTAGAGCAGTAGTTCATTTTACTCGTACAAACTGTAGTGTGCGTCAAATTCTCGACTTAGCTTTTGGATGAATTTTTCCCCTTCGTCGGTGCTAATACTTAAATATTTTATACACTCTGGTAGTTGCGCCTGGCAGTATCGGCTTAGGGCTCTGCTACCTTTGTCATGTCCTATGGCTGCGGAGTGGGCCATGCAGTCGGCGGCTTTTATGAGGAAGGCTAAGGAGTGATTGGTCTTTATGCTGCTACCATCCGAAGGCCATGGCTGATGATGCAAGGCGATCGCTTGAGTTATGCTTGCTGGAAATTTCCAATGCTCGGCAAACCACTGGCCAACTTCGCTATGGTTTAGTTCGAGTATTTCTTCTTCGACAGTTATGAAGTTTTTGTTGTCGTTGCCGACCAGGGCGATGACTTTGTCATATTTATCTGGTGCGCGTCGGAGTATAAGGAGTTTCCCTACATCGTGCATTAACCCACACAAGAAAGCCTCTCCAGAATCGATATTTGGTCCGAGGTGACTTAGGCCTTTGCTAAAAATTGCGGTGGCAATCGAATTTGCCCACACCTGGGCACGGGCTTTGCTCTTAGAAGTTAGCAGGCTCTTTAGCATCCCGGCGGAGAGTAGGCAGCGAAGTTCGTCAATCCCTATGTTGGCGACTGCCATTTCAATGTTTTTTACTGGATTGCCACGAGAGAAGTAAACTGAATTGGCGATGCGAAGAATTCGCGCACTCAAAGCTTCGTCAGATTCGATGATGTCGACAAAATCACCTGAAGTGGAACGAGGGTTATTGGCAACTTGAAATGCCCTTGCAGCACTCGCGGGAAGTGTGTCGAGCTGATTAATGCCTAATATGTTTTTTATGCGGGCAGCTTGTGCCGATGAGATTTTTGGGAGTTTATCTTGGTTGCCAAAAATGGCGCTTTTTAGGAAACTCATGATTGTTGCGCGATCCTTATTTGTTATGTGTATACCGTTTCCAAAAAGTAAGTTAAATATTTTACTTTTTGGAAACGGTATTTGTTGTTTGTTGGCAAGTGCTTACGCACTTGCTGTTTATACCATTTACAAAAATCCTTTTTGTAAATGGTATAAAACTGGCCTGTCTACTCTTTGATCGGCTTTAATTTCTAATAACTAGAGTCGAATACTAATAAATAGCTAAAGAGTTTTTTTTGGTAAGCTTTATGGATAGGTCTGGAAAAAAAGTGGTAGCGATTACGGGCATAGCTCATTTTTTTGCTCATTTTTTTGAGCTCATATTTCCGGCCATGACTATGTATATTGCTCGAGATCTGAATGTCGACGTGAATGCCGTTATTCAGGCAGGGTTTTTGCTCTATTTGCTTTATGGCGTATTGGCCCTTCCCTGGGGTTATTTAGCAGATAAGGTTGGAGCAAATGCTGCTTTAGGTATAGGTTTGCTGATAGCAAGTTTGGGCAGTGTTCTTGCGGGCTGTTCTTATACAATTCCTTCGCTCGTTCTATGCCTTAGTGCCATCGGCGTTGGTATTGCCTCCGTGCATCCAACCGCAATGGCTCTAATTAGTTATAGCATACCGCAGCGCGGTAAGGCGCTGGGACTTTTTGGAATATGGGGGCAATTTGGGATGCTCTTAGCACCTCTCGTAGGTGGTATTGTCGGATATTACTTCGGTTGGCGTGTCATACTTATTGGTAGTGGTTTAGTCGGGATACCGGCAGGTCTTATTACTATCATGCTTAAAGCGTCCCATGTGAAGGCGATAAAGGAAAACGAGGCTGAATTAGTTTGTGGGGTGAGAAGTGCCAAGTGTTTTGCAGTCTTATGTATCGCAATAGTATTGGCGGGTATAGTTTATAGAGGCAGCATAGTCACTATCCCAGTTTATTTTGAGCAAAGAGCCTGGGGGATAACGCATGGACTATTAGAAACGGTTTCGTCTCTTAACCTATTTGACATTCCAGCTGTGGGTGAAAAGGAAAAAACTTTGGGCGCAACAATTTTAATGTCAGTTATGTTTATAATAGGCATGTGCGGGCAGCGCATTGGCGGATATGCTGCCGATCGCTTTGATTTGCGCCTAGCTTACTTAGGATTTTTCGTACCTGCCATACCAGTGAGCATAGCGATGGCCTATTTTAGCGACTGGAGTTTGGTATTGGCTAGTAGCCTTTTTATTGGCTTAACTTTAGGGGTTCAGCCGATAGAGAGCTCGCTAGTGGCGATTCTTAGTCCAGTAAGCAAGCGGGCTAGCGCTTATGGGGTAAAGTTTGTATTGGGTCTTGGGGTTGGAGCTTTTGCGGTATGGCTTGTGACCTTCAGCCGCTCTCTTTGGGGAATTAGTTCCGTTTATGTCGTACTTGCCGCAATCTTATTCGGCGTAGTACTTTCTATGTTGGCAATTCTTAGGATTAGCCACGGCACGTCCATGAAACATGGCCATCTTACTGCTAGTCAGATATCGTAGATAGACAAAAATCATAAAGTGAAATAGTGTCTGCACTCGTGTAAGCAATAGCTCTGAGCTGGATAGTGGAATACCGTTTCCAAAAAGTAAAATATTTAACTTACTTTTTGGAAACGGTTTAGCGGCGTAATTTTATCTCAACAATTCACTATGCAAATAGTTAGAAATAGACAATTGAACTGCGATAAGGGAGCTGCGTATTTGTCTCTTTTGTTTGCAGCGTTTGTCGTTGCTAGTATTTTAAGCGTGTTGTTTTTTGTTTTTGGCAAGTTGGTTCCCCCAAATTACATTGGGGTTAGGAACAATGGGTTTACTTTTTTTGGGTTGTTAGAGGATGGGTATTCTACGGACGGCTTAAAGCCTGGGCTCCATTGGCGAATTCCAGGTGGAGTATCGGAGATAATTTTACTTCCACGCGGGTTTATGTTTGTTCATTTAAATGAGCAGGCACAAGGTGAGGATCTCAATCTTGCGACCTTAGAGGTTCCTACCACAGATGGTTCAAAAGTTAAGACGGATATTACTTTGGTGCTTAGATATTACGATCGCAAGCTAGATGCTCCTGCGGGCGAGGACGTTCTGCAGGCCGAAGTTCAGGACAAGGGCATGGTGCCAGTCCCCCAGTTTAGACAGTTTTCTCACGGTGGGCCAAGGCAGCTAGTGGAAAGCTTCACGGTCGATACCAAGAGACAGTTATTGCTTTTTTCGGATATCGCGAAAGACGAGCTTAAACAGTCGCTAAAACGCTTGTCGACTCGCGATTACTATAACTCCGTAAAGAGAGAACAGTCAGCACTTAACGCGGGCGATGCAATTAACAATAGAGTTAGCGATCGCGGCATAGAACTTTGGGCCACATTGATTCGCCGCTATGTTTATGCGGAGCGAACCATTGACGATCAAATTTTTGCTAAAAATTTGCAGGAGCAGACAGAGCAGCTTAACGCAGCTTCTGGTTTGCTGGCTAAAGCCCAGGCGGAGACCGAGAGAGAGCGAGCGTTGTGGGATGCGCAAATCAAGGATTTAAGCGTAAAGGGAGAAACTCAGGTCGAAGTAATCCGTTCAGAGGGCGAGTTATATGAGGCGCGCAAGAAGGCGGATGGGGATTTGCTAGTAGCAAAAGCGCGGGCGGAAGTTGATTCTGCTAAAGCATCGGCACTTTCTAGCCTAGAGGGCGCAGAAGTGTATATCGCGCGCGAAATGGCGCCACTCGTGGGAACGCTTAAGGGCGGCGTTGTGCGAGGGATCGATCCTTACGACGTAAAGGTATGGGTAAAAAAGCTAGTTTCTAAGGATGCGCAATGAAGAGCTGCACTGCAGTTAAGATAATTTCGTATAAGGGCCGTGATTTTGCTAGCTTTGGCGGAAGAGCGCGGCGCTATTTTCTTGCTCTTTTGGCAATCGCTATTTGTTGTGCGCTCTCTGCTTGCAATGCTGGATTCCAAAAAATGCAGTCTAGCGAGTATTCCGTAGTTTTTTCTAAACTGCCACGATTTCTCGGTGGCGGCATGCGCGATAAGACCTTAAATCCTGGCGAGATGGAGTTTGTTTTCCCCTGGGAGGAACTCTATAGGTTTGATACAAGCGTGCAGTCGCTTTCATGGGGTGCTGCGGGGACCGGGAATGATCCCTTGGTTGAGGATTATGTGGAGACTCGAGCTTTGGATGGGAACGAGGTAGGTTTAGCGATTACGGTCCATTATCATGTAAACCCCGCACGTTTGCATCACGTTGTGCAGTACGTAGGTGTGGATAACAATGCGATAAAGCGCCTTGTAGCTGCAATTGCACGTGCGGATATCCGGACTCACATGAATATTCTGCGCACGAGGGATTTTTTTAATCCCGAAAAATTCCAGTCAGTGGTTGACCGAGTTAAGATTGCGCTTAATACGCGCCTCGAAAGGGAGGGAATTGTGATAGATTCTGTAATTTATAACGATCACCGCTTCGAGCGCCGACTGCCAGATGGTACGTATGATAGAAGCTATCAGGAACAAATCGATCGCACGCAGGCTATCAATCAGGAGACTGAACAGGAGTATAAAAAAGTAGCAACTGTTGTCGAGGGCAAGCGCCAAGTGTTAAACGAGACGCAAGCTGTAGTTAATCGCAAGATTGCTGAGGTTGAAGGGTTTAAGCGGCAGGCTATTTTAAGGGGCGATGCCTATTTGAAAGCTAAAACTAACGAGGCTGAGAGGGTGCGCTCTGTAGGTTTGGCTGAGGTTGAGGGGTTGAAAAAAGAAATTGCAGCGCTTAGTGGACCTGGCGGAGAAGCTTTGTTAAGGTTGTCCGTTGTAAAAGAGTTGCTAAAAACCAACCCGCACTTTGTCCTAGTCGATTCGACGAGCGGGGAGTCTAGCAAAGATGTCGGTTTAAATTTTAATCGCATCGATACTAATGATTTGCTCCTGCAAAGCGGGTTCTTTGACGGCCTCAAGAAAGAAGTGAAAGGAGAAGAGGCAAAGGCCAAGAAAGAGTAGGGGCGTAAATATTTGTTAGAAGGAGGTAGAGATTTTTTAGATGGCGAGTCAAGTTAGAAGGAAAAAAATTGCTTTAATCGGCGCTGGGAATATAGGCGGATCGCTTGCGTATTTAGCTGTGTTAAAACAACTTGGCGACGTAGTTTTATTCGATGTCGCTGAGGGACTTGCGAAGGGCAAGGCTTTAGATTTAAGCCACGCGGCTGCTGTAGCGCCAAGTTCTGTGCGCGTTACGGGAACTGAGAGCTACGAGGATATTCAGGGCGCAGACGTATGCATCGTCACCGCTGGGCTTGCAAGAAAGCCAGGGATGAGTCGAGACGATTTGCTAGCTGTAAACTCGCAAATAATGAAGTCAGTTGCGGCTGGCATTGCGAAGTACGCGCCGGAGAGTTTTGTAATAGTGGTTTCTAATCCGCTCGATGCTATGGTGACGCTCTGTCAGCGAGAGACAGGTTTCCCTAGTAAGCGCGTAGTTGGCATGGCTGGAGTTTTGGATTCGGCGCGTTATAGGGCATTTTTGGCAGAGGAACTCGGATTATCAGTCGAAAGCGTGAGTGCTTTTGTTTTGGGCGGCCATGGTGATGACATGGTTCCGGTTAGGTCATTTACTACGGTGGCTGGCATACCTATTTCGCAACTAGTTAGCGAGGAGCGCCTTAGCGCAATAGAAAAGCGCGTAAGAGGGGCTGGTGGAGAAGTGGTGGCTTTGCTAAAGACTGGCTCTGCGTTTTATTCACCGGCCTCGTCCGCTATGGAAATGGCTGAGAGCTATTTAAAAGACCAGAAGAAGGTAATGTGTTGTGCAGCGCGCTTAAATGGCGAATACGGGTATAAAGATTTATACATGGGAGTTCCTGTGGTATTAGGCGCAAGTGGCGTTGAAAAGATAGTGGAGATTGAACTTTCTAGCGAAGAGAAGAAGGCTTTGGATGTCAGTGCTGGAAAGGTGAGAGAGTTAGTTCAAGCCTTAAAGAACTGATGCGTTAAGTTGTCGTTAGGGGTGTTAGTCTATGAATTTACATGAATATCAGGCTAAGGCGTTGCTAAGAGAGTATGGCGTGCCTGTGCCAAAGGGGGAGCTTGCTTATACGGTTGGCGAGGCTCGCAGGGCTGCTGTCAATTTGCGTTCGCCTGTCGTGGTAGTAAAGGCGCAGGTGCACGCTGGTGGTAGGGGAAAGGCAGGTGGCGTAAAGGTAGTTAAAAGTATCGACGAGGCAACCCAGGTAGCGAGAGAGATGTTGGGGATGACGTTGGTCTCTCCTCAAACTGGGCCAAAGGGCGTACTGGTGAAAAAAGTTTGGATTGAGCCAGGAGCACAAATCGCCAAAGAATATTATTTAAGCCTCGTGCTAAATCGCGAGGGAGGTTGTGTCTCGATAATGGTGAGCCGAGAAGGTGGAATGGAGATTGAGGAAGTAGCCCACCATTCGCCGGAAAAATTGCTCACAGTAGACGTGGATCCGGTTTGTGGTTTGCAGGGATTTCACTGTCGCAAAATCAGCGATTTTTTGCAGTTTGGCGATAAGCAAACTAAGCAACTTCCTTATCTCTTAGGGCCCTTGTATAGAGCGTTTTTGGATTTGGACTGTTCTTTGTTGGAGGTAAACCCCCTGATACAAACTGCCGATGGCGAATTGGTTTGTTTGGATGCTAAAATGCTAATTGACGACAATGCGCTTTATCGCCAGCCAACAATTCGCAGCTGGGCGGACTACGATGAGATGAACGAGCGCGAGTTAAGAGCTACTGAAGTTGGTTTAAACTATGTTGGACTTGAGGGAAATATCGGTTGCATGGTAAATGGCGCAGGGCTCGCCATGGCTACTATGGACATAATTAAGCAAGAGGGCGGGCAGCCAGCGAATTTTCTGGATGTGGGTGGCGGTGCTACTACAGAAATGGTGAGAGAAGCTTTTGCAATTATTCTCGGAGACCCTAGCGTTAAGGGAGTGTTGGTAAATATTTTTGGAGGTATCGTTCACTGCGACGTAATAGCGCAGGGAATTATTGATGCCGCTAAGTCGCTTGCGGTAAAAGCTGCGGTAGTAGTGCGGCTCCAAGGCACTAATGTGGAATTGGGCCGAGAGCTTCTAAGTAATTCTGGCTTAAAAATTATTCCCGCTTTAACAATGCAAGAAGCGGCAAGAAAAATCGTTCAAGCTGTATCATGAGATTGAGTCATGTCGATACTGGTAGATAAAAACACCAAAGTACTAACCCAGGGCATCACTGGAAAAACTGGGCAAATTCATACCAAGGCTTGCAAAGCCTATGGGACGCAAATGGTTGCGGGGGTAAGCCCCGGGAAAGCTGGACAGGAGTTTGAGGGAGTACCGATTTTTAATTCTGTCGAGAAGGCCGTGGAGGCTACAGGCGCTAATGCCAGTGTCATTTACGTTCCAGCGCCTTTTGCAGCAGACGCTATAATAGAAAGCGCGGATGCGGGGGTTCCTCTGATAATATGTATTACGGAAGGAATTCCGGTAAAAGACATGCTAATGGTGAGGACTTACCTTTCGCGAAGTACTAGTCGGCTAATAGGGCCAAACTGTCCAGGAGTCATCACTCCGGGAGAGTGTAAGATTGGAATTATGCCGGGTTACATCCATCAGGTTGGGCGAGTTGGGGTCGTGTCTCGTTCTGGAACGCTTACCTACGAGGCTGTCGGGCAGCTTTCGGAGCTTGGCCTAGGGCAGTCTACTTGCGTAGGTATCGGCGGAGATCCGCTAAATGGAACCGGGTTTATCGATTGTTTGGAAATGTTCGAGCGCGATTCGGGCACTGACTTAGTAGTTATGATTGGGGAGATAGGCGGAAGAGCTGAAGAAGAAGCGGCAGAATGGATTCACAATAATTGCAGCAAGCCCGTAGTAGCGTTCATCGCAGGTGTTACGGCTCCGAAGGGAAGGCGTATGGGACATGCGGGTGCTATTATTAGCGGTGGATTTGGTTCAGCAGATGGAAAAATTAAGGCGCTCGAATCTGCGGGGGCGCATGTAGTGCGTTCGCCAGCAGAAATTGGAATTACGGCTAAACGGATTTTGGAGAAGTAGTAGTTATGTGTACATGCAAATGCGGAACGGAAAGAACGCTGTCGATAATTAAACCAGATGGCGTAAAGAAAAACATCATTGGCAAGATTATTTCTCGCTTTGAGGCTAGTTCGTTGCGCGTTGTCGCAATGAAGATGATTCATTTGTCGGAGAAGGAGGCCAGTGGGTTTTATGATATCCACCGCGAGAGGCCTTTTTTTAAGGATTTAGTGAAGTTTATGACTTCCGGACCAGTGGTGATCATTGTTTTGGAAGGCAAAGATGCTGTGTCCTTAAATCGCCAGTTAATGGGGCCTACTAATCCGAAAGAAGCACCGGCTGGTACTATTAGAGGTGATTTCGCCCAAAGCATTGATGAAAATACCGTTCATGGGTCTGATAGTATGGAGAATGCAGGCAGGGAGATAGCGTTCTTTTTTCCCGACTTTTAACATTGATAGAAATTCTCGATTTAGATCGCATCGCGCTTAGCGAAATTTTAGCGAGTGATTTTTCCGAGCGTCCGTTTCGCGCAGAGCAGATAATGCGGTGGTTATACAGGCGCCGCGCTAGTGGCTTTGAGTGCATGACTGATATATCCGCTGCGTTGCGAGAGCGATTGCGGGAGCATTTTTCTATATATCGGCCCGAAATCTCAAAAATAGTCGAGTCTGCCGATGGCAGCAGAAAATACTTGCTCAAATTGGCAGACGGCCGTTTTGTCGAATCTGTATTAATTAAACAGCCAACCCGTTGGACATTGTGCGTCTCATCCCAAGTTGGTTGTGCAATAGATTGCCAGTTTTGTCGCACCGGCGCCATGGGTTTTGTCAGGAATTTAAAAGTGCACGAAATTGTCGGGCAGGTTCTTGCTGTTATGAATGATGTGTCGCCCCCAGATAGCGATAGTTTTGAGGTTCGCAACGTCGTTTTTATGGGTATGGGCGAGCCCATGCACAATTTCGAGAATGTTCTAGGTGCTATAAAAATAATTGGCGATGGAGCTGGATTTGACTTTTCTGGAAGAAGAGTGACTATTTCAACTTCCGGAGTAGTTTCTGGCATAGAAAAGCTTGCAGCTAGCAATGTAAAAGTAAACCTGGCAGTTTCTCTCAATGCGACTACGAATGAGATTCGTGGTCGCTTGATGCCAATAAACAGGAAGTGGCCGCTCGAAGTCCTTTTAAGGGCCATTCGTGAGTTTCCGCTGGAGCGTCGGCAGCGAATTACTGTGGGATATGTCTTAATCAAGGGTTTAAACGATACCCCAGGCGATTTGGAGCGACTCGCTCAATTATTAGACGGACTAAAGGTAAAGGTAAATTTGATTTCCTTTAATGCAGTTCCCGGATTAGAATACGAATCGTCTTCGCGAGAATGCATGGAGCATTGGCAGCAGACTTTGATGAACAAGGGGATAAATACTACAGTTAGGTGGTCAAAGGGGGCAGATATAGATGCCGCTTGTGGTCAGTTAGCAACTACGGCCAAGGAGATGCAAGAGAGATGAAGACAGTTGGTATAATTGGTGGTTCGGGCTTGTATGAATTAGATGGACTTAGCGATGTGCGCCAGGAAGATATGGTTACACCTTTTGGTGCGCCTTCTTCCCCCATTACTATTGGCTATATCGATGGCATTCAGCTTCTTTTTATCGCTAGGCATGGCGAGGGGCATAAGTGGATTCCTTCAGAGATAAATTATCGCGCTAACATTTATGCCCTTAAAAAATTGGGCGCTCAGTGGTGCATTAGCATTAGTGCAGTTGGTAGTCTTAGAGAAGAATGTGCACCGGGAGATATAGTGGTTCCTGATCAGGTAATTGATAACACTAGGAATCGGGAGGGCAGTTTTTTTTCTAAGGGTATATGTGCACATGTTTCCTTTGGGACGCCTTTTTGTCCGGTGTTGCGAGAGGCTTTAGTTAAAGAGGTAAGGAGGGTAGCGGAAAACGAAAGCAGGCAGGTGCATGATGGCGGGACTTATGTCTGCATAGAGGGGCCAGCTTTCTCGAGTAGAGCGGAATCTCAATTATATAGAAGCTGGGGCTGTAGCATAATTGGCATGACAAATTTACCGGAGGCAAAGCTTGCGAGAGAAGCTGAAATTGCCTATGCAACGCTAGCATTCGTGACAGATTACGATTGCTGGCGAAGTGCAAATGAGGAAGTAGATGTCGCTACGATTCTCGAGCTCCTTCAGCGCAATGCTACGTCCTCGAGGAAAATCATTAGAAGAATGGTAGCCGCGCTAAGTAAACTAGAGCCTTCATCTTTGGCAAGAGATGCATTATCGGCAGCAATTCTAACTTCTCCGGGGGCCATAGACGAGCGAACTAAGCGAGAGCTTTCGCCAATAATTGGGCGCTATATTTAGGGACTAGGGAGAGTGACAATGTGAAATTTGCAAGCTTTCCAAAGACTGTTTTTCTGACTATTAAGAGAGCGAGCAGGAACTTTTTTTTCGACGATTGTTTTTCTCGCGCTGCGGCTCTTGCCTACGCTACCCTATTTGCCCTGATTCCCATAACATATTTTGTCGTTTCCATGGTGGGGGTTTTTGGCTTTAGGGAGGAGCAGAGTAGAGAGGTTCTTAGGATTATCCTGGAGCAAGTTTTGCCTTCTGTGCAGAACGAAACCCTTAAAGAGTTTCAGGACAATATATTTTTTTATGTAGAGAAGTTTCTATCCAATATCCGGGCCTTAAATGTCATTGCGATTGCCGTTTTCTTGTGTACCGGCGTTGCGCTTCTAAACACCATTGAAGCTGCCTTAAATGCCATTTGGAAGGTATCTTCGAATCTATCATTAGTAGATAGGATTTTGACATTTTGCGCAGTCATAATGTTAGGGCCTCTGTCTGTGGCACTTTCGATTTATCTCACAGCTCGGTTTAACTCTTTGGCGGGAACTAGCGGAGTAGTGAGCTTCTTGTCGCTAAAAATCCTCTTTATTGCGCCAATTCTCGTTTCGTGGATAGCGTTTTTAGTTCTTTACTTTAAGCTCCCCGCCGCCAAAGTTCGCCTGCGGGATGCTGCGCTTGGGGCTTTCATAGCAGCAATTCTTTTTGAAACGGCAAAGCTCGGATTTGCTCATTACGTATCGCTCTCTGCCACGCAGAGTAAACTATATGGCGTTCTTGCAACTATACCGCTTTTTTTGTTCTGGCTATACGTAGTTTGGGTCGTCGTCCTGTTTGGGGCTGAAATTGCTTATTCATCGGGCATGGGGTTATTTGCTGCGGTGCATAGTAACGCCAAGTGCCATGGAGTGCTTGTTCGAGCGAGGAGCTCAATAAATAGAGACGGAGGGGACGGTGGAGTATGTATTGCGCGGGAGAATGGAGTAGGAGTTGTCACTTTCTGGCACCCAAAAGGCAATTCGCTTACACGAGAACTTCTTAAAGCGCTAGTGTCGGCCATTAGCGAGCTCGGAAATAATCGCGATGTAAAAGTCATAGTTTTGCAAAGCGTAGGGGATGCTGCTTTTTGCGCTGGCGCATCTTTTAAGGAGCTACAAAAGGTTAGTTCAGTTGAATCTGGCAAGGAGTTTTTTAAGGGCTTTGCCGAGGTAATTTTAGCTATTAAGGCGGTGGATAAGTTCGTCATAGCACGAGTTCATGGGAAGACCGTTGGCGGCGGGGTTGGAATAGTAGCTGCTTGTGACTATGCTTTGGCCCTAGATGATGCCGCGGTGCGCCTAAGTGAACTTAGTATTGGTTTAGGTCCCTTTGTGGTCGGTCCCGCCATCGAGCGAAAAATTGGCTGTAGTGCGTTTGCCAGTTTTGCCATCGATGCTGAGTGGAGATCGGCTACATGGGGGAAGGAAGTGGGGTTATACGTCGATACTTTTTCGGATGAGGAGGTGCTGGATAGCGCGATAGAGGGTTTGTTGGAAAAGCTTGCCAGTTTTAGCGAGAGTGCGATGGCTCAACTTAAGAGAAGTTTTTGGCAAGGCACTGATAATTGGGATAGGCTGCTAGACGAGAGGGCGTTAATAAGTGGAGAGTTATGCCATTTACAAAAAGGATTTTTGTAAATGGTATAAACAGCAAGTGCGTAAGCACTTGCCAATAAACAACAAATACCGTTTCCAAAAAGTAAAATATTTAACTTACTTTTTGGAAACGG
>JADLFC010000084.1 GCA_020845775.1 Deltaproteobacteria bacterium | reverse complement strand
TTTTCTAAAAGCATTGCACCGCCTTGGCCTTTAATCATATTGAGGTCACCATCAACCTCGTCCGCACCGTCAAAAGACCAGTCCAGCGAGTAATCCCCCAGGGGGGAAAGCACGGCAATTCCCGCCTTGGCAGCTTTTAAACTTATGCCGTGGGAGGTTGGAACGCCGCTAATCTGAAGTCCTTCCGCTCTAATGCGTTTGCCAATTAGCTCAACCGCCAGTTCCGCAGTCGTTCCCGACCCTAGGCCAATAGTCTCCCGGTCTTTAACTCGCTTCGCTAAGATTTCAGCAACGGCAGCCTTCATCGACGGGATGAGCTTAGCAACAACACTGCGACTTCTCGCTTTTTCCCGAAGTCGACAATTCACTTTCTAGCTCAATTGCCTTTGGAAAGAGAATGTTGTTCTCGAGATGAACGTGCTTGTGCAAATCGGTTTCAAACTCCTCCAATTTCTGAATCAAAACACTAACCGTGTTGCAAGCATCCTGCGGAACTACATAGCCGTTTGTCAACTTAGCAATTTGCTTCAAAATATCCCCAGCGACATCGTGCTCATGCTCCATCATGCTAATTGGATTTGCCACAGTGCCAAAAGGAGGCATCGGCGCTCGCAAATTCTTTGCTTTGCTCTCTGCCATTTGTTTGATAAACGGAAACAATATGTGCTCTTCCTTGCGCATGTGCATCTGTAGTTCTTGAGCAACTTCGTGAAAAAGCTCGTTAATCTTAACAAATTCCGGCTTGTTGCTGCCATGCACTACGGCAACCTTGTCAGAGTACTGAATTATTAAGGGAATATTTTCCGCCACGTAACTGTGATGGGTGTCGAGTATATAGTCGATTAAAACATCCAAACTCCACGCGTCAAAATCGCTAGCCTTCTCGACATTCTGCTCAAGGCGCGACAAATCACCCATCAAATCGTCTAAATTAACCCCCTTACTTGCACAAGCATCCTTAACCGAACGTTTTCCTCCACAACAAAAATCTATTCCATATCTCTTAAAGATATCTGCAGCTCTAAAATTTTGAGAAACAACTTCACCTACTGTCTTTGATTCCAGATTTTCCATATTAACCTCATTACTAACCGCCTACAAAAACACCTTATGCAAACGGCACAAAATAAATTATTTTTAGTATAATAATAACCAGCAAAACCTGTTTGGCAAGGCTTCCCTATAAATTTCTCGCAGAAAATGAATACGATTCAACCAGAGCCTTGAACGCTGGATATGCTTCATTAAAAGCATCCTCGGAACGAGCACTTATGGCAATCATAACAACTATGTTGGGCTCATTTATGTAGGCTACTGCCTCATGGCTTTGCAGGCCCTCTTTTCCCCCGGTAAAAGACTTCACTATAGCTGATTTATTGTCGCGCTTGGTGCGAATATCAGGAACGCGTTTCACTTCGACTTTCGGCTTGCCCTTGCGAAACTCCTGAATATCGTCCTCCATCACTTGCTCAAACGATCGCACGCCGTTTCTAATTTTGCTTAGCGCGCCTGCATACATAACCGCCTCGGCGTACTTAAAAGTTTCTCCCTTTGGGTGAAACACAAGCGGCAATCCAAGCTCTCTCGCCATTTCATAATCTACAACCCAAGACTTAGGCGTATTTAGATAAAACTCGGCGCGAACGTCGCTATCTCCGCCCAAACTCGAGAAATCTATGTCGCCAAGCTCGACTCTTACTCCTCTCGAACAGGCAACAGACGACAATAATAATAGAGAGGTCAAGAATAATATTTTTCTATAGCCACCCATACTCATCGCTCTAAGCATCCTCGTTGTTTTTTGCTGCACCGTCGCGGCAGAAATGGAGATAAAAAAATGCGCCCTGAGAGATTCGAACTCCCGACCTACTGGTTCGAAGCCAGTTGCTCTATCCAGCTGAGCTAAGAGCGCACAAAACAAATTGCTAATTTAACAAATCCCGTTAAAACTTTGTCCAAACAAACGCAGTTCAATTTTTTCTATAACTCCCTGAACAAAGCGACTTAACAAACCGCCCTCCCAAAAACCGCGCTTTTGACTAAGAATAATCAAATCCCTGTCTCGGTTTGCTTCTAACAGATATTGTTGAGAAGTAGCAATATCATCTACCAACCCCAAGCCCAATTCAACGCTTTCCCGTGCCGTCCAATGTTCGCCAGTTTCAACAACTTCCATTTTTACATCTTTGCGATATTTTTTTACAGCCTCCAAAAAGAGCCGATGAATCGCATTTAATTGTTGCTTAAATTTTTCGACCTCCTCCTCAGTTGCCTCATCTGTCAAACTAACGGTCCTCTTATATTTTCCAGCAGTAAATGTGCGTGGGTTTATATTATAATCTTCCAATAGACCCCTCAAATTGGGAACAAAAGCCATCACTCCTACTGAGCCTACCATGGAAAATGGCGCCGCTATTATTTTATGTGCTGGCAGACTCATCAAATAGCCTCCAGACGCGGCTACTACATCTATGCAAACTGTAAGCTTTAAGCCCGCATCGCGCACCCGCTCCATTTGAGAATAAACATTGCCATAAGGCGACACGGCACCACCGGGAGAATTCACCACGACAACGACCTCATCAATTTCAGATTTATTTATGATTACTTCATCAATTAATTGCCCAAACGACTTATATTGCTTGGCACCAATGTCGCCGACAAAGGTTAACACTGCTAGAGGCTTAAGTTTTTCGGCCTTAGCACCAGCTTGCTCGAGAAGACACTTGTAGGCGACTTTTCTTGTGAATTGACTGTCCTTGTGGTATCGCCAAAGTCCACAAGCGTCGCGTTCGAGTTTGCATTTGCCGCGATTTTTTCGCCAAATGCAAAACACTATTATGCTAATAATAACGCCGACAATGCCTATGAGACTTAGCTTGGTTGTGTAAGTAAAATCCAAAGATACCTATTGCTCTGTACTTGTGACTGTAACGAAATTGTCCTATTGAATGATGCTTGTGGGTCGTGCCCATGTGGAACCGTATTGGTTTGCCATAAGTTTAATGAAAATGAAAGGAGTGCAAGATGGCTGAATCAGTTTTTGACTGCGTCGTTATTGGTGCGGGACCTGGCGGTTACGTAGCTGCAATTAGGGCCGCACAACTAGGTTTAAAAACCGCGGTTATAGAAAAGGAATCCCCGGGAGGAATTTGCCTTAACTGGGGGTGCATACCAACTAAAGCCCTATTAAAGAGCGCAGAAGCCTTCCACACACTCCGCCATGCCAATGAATATGGCCTCGAAGCAAAGGAAATAGCCTTTGACTTTTCTCAAATAATGAAGCGATCTCGCGAAGTAGTAGATAAAATGACAAAAGGTGTGAGATTTTTGCTAAAAAAGAACAAAGTCACCCTTATAATGGGAACTGCGCAATTCGATTCACCAGGGCGCATAATCGTGTCGGAAGAAAATGGCAACAAATTACCCATAGAATATAAAAACGCAATTATTGCTACCGGCGGACGGGCTCGGACACTAAAATCGCTTCCCGTCGACGAAGAACGCATCATAACCTATCGACAAGCTCTGGCGCTAAAGGAGCTCCCACAAAAAATATTGATCGTGGGCGCCGGAGCTATAGGAATTGAATTTGCCTATTTCTTTAAAGAGCTCGGTGCGGATGTTACCGTTGTAGAAATCATGGAAAACATCTTGCCCATAGAGGACGAAGAAATATCCCAGACACTTGCCAAGAATCTTGCAAAGAACAAGATGACAATTAAAACTGGCACTGCGGTTGAAAGTTTAAAGCGCCACGGCAATACAGTAAGTGCATTACTAAAGACACAAGACAAGGTCGAACAGTGGGATGGAGATTACTGCCTAGTAGCCGTCGGCATAGTGGGTAACGTCGAAAATATCGGCTTAGAAAGAGTTGGGATAACCCCAGAACGAACTTTTATCGAGGTAGACCATTATTATCGAACAGGCGTAGATGGCATTTATGCTATTGGCGACGTAATTGGCCCCCCTCAACTCGCACACGTTGCTAGTCACGAGGGCATTATCGCTGCCGAACACATTGCGGGCTTGTCGCCTCACCAACTTAACTACAATTTCGTGCCCGGCTGCACTTACTGCCAACCACAAGTTGGCTCGATTGGCATTAGCGAGAAAAAAGCTAAGGAAGCCGGTTATAATATTAAAGTTGGGAAGTTCCCCTTTATGGCAAGCGGCAAGGCGGTAGCGGCTAACCAGGCAGAAGGTTTTGTAAAAGTAGTAATCGACTCAACCTCGGAAGAAGTTCTTGGCATTCACATAATTCACAGCGAAGCTACCGAACTAATCGGCGAGGCATCAATAATCCTCTCTCATGAGGGCATCGCGTCGAGTGTGGCAAATACAGTTCATGCCCATCCGACGTTATCAGAAGCCATTATGGAAGCCATGGCCGATGCTCTAGGTAGAGCTGTCCACGTTTAACTAACTATTTACCACACTTGCCAATGCCAAGCGCAAAGACAAACAGCAAGAACAAAAAGGCAGCGAACATCGATCGCCACGACGCAAACCATCTCATCGAAGCATACAAGGAAATGGTTTGCGCTCGTAAACTCGACGAAAAGGCCATTCTGCTCTACAAGCAAAACAAGTGTTTTTTTCAAATAGGCTGTGCCGGCCACGAAGCCATCCAACTCGCAGCGGCCCATTCGCTCCGCAGTGGATATGACTGGTTTCATCCCTACTACCGCGACTTGGCATTTTGCTTGAGTATAGGCATGACCGATAAAGAGTTTATGCTTAATGCCATGAACAAAGCAGCCGACCCCAATTCAGGTGGTCGACAAATGCCGATGCACTTTGGACACGCAAAGCTAAACATCGTAAGTCAAAGCTCACCTACGGGAACGCAATACTTGCACGCCATTGGAAGCGCCATGGCCATAAAATATGTCGGTTCTGACGCTGTAGTCTATGTCTCATCTGGCGAAGGCACAACTTCCGAAGGGGCTTATCACGAGGCTTTAAATTTCGCAGCTCGCAATAAACTTCCAGTTATTTTTTGCATTCAAAACAACAAATTCGCCATATCGGTTCCGATTTCTGAACAAACGGCCGGTTGCAGCATAGCAAAAATTTCATCCGGCTTTGAAGGCTTAGATGTTGTGGAAGTAGATGGCGTTGACTACTTGGAATCCCTTCTGGCCTGCAAAAATGCCGTCGCACGGGCAAGAAGTGGTGGCGGACCCACAGTCATAGTGGCAGACGTAGTTCGTCTCCAAAGTCATTCTATTTCGGACAATCAACTTAAATATCGAAGCATCGAATCGCTTGAGGAGGACAAGAAAAGAGACCCAGTTAAACTTCTGGGCGAACTATTAGTTGCCCAAAAAATCGTTGCATCGACAAAAGATTTGGACAAGATTCAGCAAGAAATTCAAAGCAAAGTCGACGAGGCCGCTAAATGGGCCGAGCAGCAAGCAGAACCATTGCCCGCCTCCTGCACCGAGCATGTATACGCCATAGACGACACGACGATTTGCCAATTAGGCAGCGACGAACAACAAGCAAGTGGCCCGGAAAGCTTCATCGTGGATGCCCTTAATCATGCACTAGACGAAGAACTTAGTTTAAACCCTAACATGCTTATGTTTGGGCAGGACATTGCAGACCCGAAAGGCGGCGTATTTGGCGTAACTGCTGGACTATCAACTAAATATGGGAAAAAACGCGTATTTAACGCACCACTAGCCGAATCGCTAATAGCGGGAACTGCTCTTGGCATGGCAGTTAGCGGGCTTAGACCAGTAATAGAGATTCAATTTGCCGACTTTGCTTGGGCGGCAATGATGCAGATTCGCAATGAAATTGCGCTCATCCATTATCGCTCTAACGGTGCATTTTCCTGTCCGCTAGTAATTCGCATTCCAGTAGGCGGATACATTCACGGCGGGATATACCATTCGCAAAACATAGAAGCGACATTTAGCCACTATCCGGGACTTTATGTCGTTTATCCCTCTAACGCTACAGACGCCAAGGGCCTTTTAAAAACCTGCATGCGCTCCAAAAACCCTGTTTTATTCTTGGAACACAAAGGTTTGTATCGCCAGGTGTATGCTAAGGGCAGAGAAGGAGGAATAAACGACTGCATACCTTTAGGTCGCGCCAAAATATTACGCCAAGGAAGTGACTTAAGCGTCGTAACCTGGGGCGCACTCGTTCAGAAGTCGCTAATTGCCGCTGAGAAACTCTCTAAGGAGGGTCTCAACATAGAAGTAATCGATATTCGAAGCATACTACCCTTAGATACCGAGACGATATTGACGAGCGTAAAAAAGACAGGCAGGGTTTTAGTGGCTCACGAAGACTCGTTATTTATGGGTTTTGGGGCTGAAATTGCGGCTCTCCTCGCCGATAAAGCTTTTAAATATCTCGATGCCCCGATACGACGGCTAGGAGGCGAAAATACGCCCATTCCGCATTCTCCAGTCCTCGAGTCTGAGGTTCTTCCGCAAACAGAAGATTGCATACAGGCGATGAGAGAAATTTTGAAATATTAGTTAAGACAGTGTAATTTGCAAACAGAATTAACCATCGTTAATTCTTAGGTGCTTGCTTGAGTTAGGAGTAATAAAATGAAAGTTGAAATGATAATGCCACAAATGGGTGAATCCATAGCTGAAGCTACAATTCTTAAGTGGCTAAAGTCAGTAGGAGATAAGGTTACTAAAGACGAAACTATTTTAGAAATTTCCACCGACAAAGTTGACTCAGAAATTCCAGCACCAGAAACTGGCACACTTGTGGAACTGAAGGCCACTGAAGGAGAGGTTGTCCCGGTTAGATCTATTATAGCAGTAATCGACACTGAAGCTTCTGGCGCCGCTGCGGTAACTGCTCCAAAGCCTGCGGCTAAACCCCAGCCAGCTCAAGCTACGCCGTTAGCAGCTAAAGCTAGCGTTGAGACAAAATCGATTGCGGCTACCCCTGTCGCCATGGAGGAGCATGAAGACACGGGAAGATTTTATTCGCCGCTAGTAAAAAGTTTAAGCGAACAACACAATGTAACTTTGGGTGAGTTAGATACAATTCACGGAAGCGGAGCAGGAGGTCGAGTTACTAAAGGCGATTTAATGGAATATTTAAAAAATCGCGATTCAGTCGCTTCATCAAAGCCTCAAGCTGCACATAAGACTCCCTCAGCAGGGGCAGCAGTAGCCACAGCGAGTCCTACTGCACGTCCCTCCTATGGGCCAGACGGCTTGTTCGTGGAAAAAATGTCAAACATGCGACAAAAGATTGCCGAGCACATGGTTCGATCTAATGCTACGAGTCCTCATGTGTATTCGACAGCCGAAGTGGACGTAACTAATATCGCTCGCTGGCGAAATGCAAATCAATCGCAAATGGTCGCTAGAGAAGGTTTTAAGCTGAGTTTTACGCCTTTTTTCCTTGAAGCTGCGGTAAAAGCCTTAATTGAGTATCCGTACGTAAACGCGTCTATTGAGCAAGACAATATCATTCTTAAAAAGAATATTAACCTTGGTTGTGCGGTAGCACTTGGCGAAACTGGTTTAATCGTGCCAGTTATCCACAACGCGGCAGAGCTCAACCTAGTTGGCATCGCCAAGGCTCTTAATGATTTAACAACTAGGGCTCGCAATAAACAATTAAAACCAGAAGACGTTCAAGGCGGAACATTTACCGTTACTAACGCTGGTGTTTACGGTAGTATCCTCGGGGCTCCCATCATTAACCAACCACAGTTAGCAATTTTAAGCATTGGTGCCATTAAGAAGCGGCCCGTTGTCATTAATGACATGATTGCAATTCGCGACATCGTCTATATCACACTTGGATATGACCATCGACTAATCGACGGAGCTTTGGGCGGTAAATTTTTGCAGTTTATTACAAAATACCTCGAATCCTGGAGCGACGACCGCAAGCTGTAAAAAATAACGCGGATATTATGCAATCCACTGACGACTTGCCGCGAAGAAAATTCAAGCGCATAGCTAAGAGAGTTCTCAGCAAGTTTTTTAGCGATTGTGGTTTAGTTGAGCTTTTTGCCAAAAAGATTTCTATGCCCTGGAAAATCTTGATGTATCACAGAGTAGTCGACCCCGATGGCCTTGATTGCCCCATCGAGCCGGGGATGTACGTGCAGCCTGAAACCTTCTTTCGCCACATGGATTACCTGGCAACAAATTGCAATGTAATCCCCCTTGAACAACTGGTAAAGGCAATCGACGCAAAGGAAAAGATTGCAGAAAAGACAGTCGCTATCACTTTTGACGATGGATGGGTAGATAATTTCTCGACTGCGTTCCCCTCACTAAAAGAACATGGGCTTCCCGCTACGATTTTCCTTGCGACTTCTTTCGTCGGAACAAATGGAACTTTTTGGACTAATTCTCTAGCACTTGCACTCCACCGCTTGCAGCAGAAACGCGCAAAGATTGAGGGGTTTTTAAAGCAGTCTTTTGTAAGTCCGAAAATTGCCGATCTCATATCCGCAATAATTTTTTGCACAGATAAAGCACAGGCAAACGAGAAGCTAAGCTCCCTACTCACCCACATGAAAAACCTTCCATCTAAGGAGCAAGACGTAGTTCTTCAAGCTCTATGCGAATTGGCGGAAGTCGATACGGACGTGGCTGCCAAACGTTCGTTTCTATCTTGGGCAGAGATTCAAGAAATGTCGCGACACAACATTTCATTTGGTTGCCATTCCCACTCACACGCTAACCTTACTGAACTTAGCGAAGGAGAGCTGCGAACCGATATCAATTCATCCTTGGCGGCATTTAGTGCTCACAATATTAAGCCATCCTCGGTATTTTGTTATCCAGGCGGTTATTTCAATGAAAAAACTCAAGCCTGTTTGCAAACATTAGGCTTTCGCTATTGCTTAGCCGCTAGCTCGTACACGCCAAAAGCCCCCACAACCCCAACTATGTTGGGACGCGTCAGTATTCACGAGGACATAAGTAACACTTGTGAGACATACGCTTGCAGGATTTGGATGGGATTATGAGCAAGCGGCAGCACAGCAATGTGCAGACGCCTAGGAGCACACCCATAGTTGCAAGTGTAAATTTCGCCCACAGATTTCTATCTATTTATCTCTACTACTCTGGCAAACTAGAAGCTCACAAGAACAATCGCCCTCAAAAGTGGACGATTTTACGCTATCAACGAGTAATCGAGCCAAGCCGCCAACCCTATCCGATTTCTGTAGGACAGTACGTTACTCCCAAAACTTTTGAAATGCACCTTAGATTTTTGAGAAAGAAGTGCAATGTAATATCCTTGGATTCCCTGCTCGAATCTCTAGACAACCAAAAGGCAATTCCCAAAGATACCGTTGTAATTACCATAGATGACGGCTACGTAGACAATTACGTCTACGCATTCCCACTGCTGCAAAAACACGGCCTACCCGCAACATTTTTTATCCCAACGAGCTTTATTGGTTCTATGGACATGTTTTGGCCCGATAAGATTATGGCTGCCATACTTACGCTTTTTGCACATGGCGTCACTTTTAGTCAGATTGACATAATCGAGAAGGATTTCCCGGATCTATTCAGCAGCACCAAGGAGGATTTTAGTAGCACTATTGCAAAGACGAGTATTCTAATAAACCTTCTAAAAGAAGTCGATCCAAACGAACGAGCAAGGATCATGGCTCACATAGGCGTATTTCTCGATGAGGTAGGAGGATTCTCCATGGATCGCTATTTTCTTAACTGGCATGAGGTCAGAGAGATGAGCTCCTCCCCCTTAGTAATTTTTGGCTCCCAAGGAGCGTCTCATGCAAATTACAATGAGTTATCGCCAGAAGAAATCATAGAGGACATTCGCAATTCGTATTTGGACTTTCGCGCAAACGACATAACGCCAACTAAGGTTTTTTGCTATCCTTCTGGGCTTTTTAGCAAAAATAACCGCCAGCTCCTTGCCAAACTGGGCATGGAAAAGGTATTAGCCATCGGAGATTTCTCGTTGCCTCAGGCCGAAAATGAGAAAGCTTTAAAAACACTAGTTTTAGGAAGGGTGCAAATGTTCGATTCAGCCTCCTTCTCTAACGACCTCTTTGCTTGTAGAATATGGCGTGCTTCGGCATTTGGTGTGCCATTTTGAAGTCTTAACCCAACACATGATTGAAGAAGCAGTCTACAATATGGCTAACACGCTTTGCGCCCACATGCAGCGCCTTGCTGAGGCATTGCCCGAATACGAGCTCAACCTGACATGGCCTTCTGTTGGCACACTTGATCTGCTGACGTATCACCTTCGGGGGAAAACCACTCTAGAAGAAAACGACCTCTACTTAATTAACTGTGTAGCAGCCTATTTGGCAGGCATGACACACGACATCTGGGCTCGCTATCCCGAGCGACTAGCTATCGATGTAAAACTCTCTCCCAGCGTAAAAGAGGAAGTAATAATTGCCGCGCGCTTCACGAGTGGCCCTCTAGCAAACAAAACCTTTTCAATTTACTTAAGCCAGATTTTAAACAACTTGTTGGTAAATCCGCCTAAAGTGTTACCAGTCTTTGCTGATTTTAGGCGCAGAGTGCCAAGCGACCACAACATTCTTAGCCTTTTTGCCACTGGACTTTTTTCTGGACTTTGCCCCTTTTTTGCAGAGGGCCCCTGGAATTCTGCATCAATAGCCGATTGTGCCGAACACCTTTCGATTTTCGAGCAAGTGCTTGCAAAGAGCGCCGCCACTTACTACGCCAAAGTGTTTCCGCTTGAGCTCTTGGGACAAAATCACGAGATCTACTTAAACAATTTAGTACTTCCCCCTGCTGGACATAAAGAAGACTTTGTAGCATGTCGAGCGACTGCGAACTTAACTAGCTTTTTAGTAAAACAAAAATGCCTGCCCAAGGACGTAGAGAGGCTTGCTGTAAACTTGGCTAGAAGCCCCGATGAACTCATTTCTCAAGCAGGGCTAGCTCTTGCAATCGCCCTGCAAAAAAGGGAGGTTGAGCCACCGCTATATATTAGGAGCATTTGCGAGGCCAAGAAAAACTATGTGCATCTCTTGAGGCCAGCGGTAATGCTGGCGCGAAAAGTTCTTGGCATTCCACATGATTGGGCAATATGCTTAGAGCAAGGCAAGATTGAAAAGGCAATTGAGCTTATCGAGCTTGAAAAATACTTCGGCCTTTTGCCACACTTAATACTTCCGCCTAAAATGGTTTCACAAGCAGAACTTAAACCCTTGTTTAATGCAATTGCCTGGTCGAACGTAGATGCTGGAATGCAGGCAATCGATTATTTTAAAACTAAAAATATTTCCTCGCCAGAGTTATTGCTACAGGAAATCTACTTTAGGCTAATAAGGGACGAAATAGATAAGACCGAGGAATTATTAGCTACATTTATAGGCACGTATAGCGACGGTGCTTTTTCGCAAATGCACATAGCCCTTAAACTGCAAGCACTATGCGCTTTCCTGAAAAATGATTTCTTAGCAGCGTCGCGCATACTTGAGCAGGCACTGCAAGTGGACATTAGTGGCGACACAAGCGAATTTGTAGCAATTTCGAATGACTATGCCTGGAGCTTAATGCTGTTATTCAGGCCCGAACACGCACTGCCTATTTTAGATTCTGCTATAGCTAAAGATCCACATTCGATCCTAGCGCGCGTAAATCGCCTCCGCGTTTTAGAAATGCTAGAAAGAAAAGACGACATGCAAATCGACCTAGCAGAGCTAAAGCGTTTTGCGCCAATGCATAGAACGGTGTTTTCTTACTTGCTGGCAAATATTTAGTCGCACGTAGAACGAAACTAGAACGACTCTAAAACGCTTTTGTGAATTGCTGCAATTTTCTCGACTTGTTCATTCCCTTCGGCCGAACTACTATCGCTTGCAGACGTAAAGTTCATAAAAGCTATATCGAGCTCACCTCGACTGTATTGCCTACTCGGATCTAGCCCCAAGGCCTTATAATACTCTAACTCCTCTGCCGACATTTCGCTTAGCGACCTTCCGCTCTCAGCTCTATTAGCCCGCGCAACCTGTTCGGCAATCTTCCCCGATGCTTCTTGCCGCATGTTATCAAGAATCATAACAGCCTCGCTCTTAAGCGATGTTCCGAGGGTATCAATTGCCTTTTTCCACCTATTCATTTCATAATCCCATTCTTGCTCCCATCCACCTGTGCCAGTGTTCCACGGCATCTCGAACATGCCGTGAATTCTGGCAGCTCCGGCAAGAGCTTGCGCGTAATTTGAATTCAGTGAATCGTACTCACCCCAGTTAGATCTAAGCGCAAGCCTATCAATATAGAATGAATCCATGGCGTCCGCCGCGGCATCTAGCCTATCCACTACGGAATGATCATCGGCAAACTTGGCCGCACGCCCTACAAATCCTTTTGCACCTTTGGCAACGGAATCAGATCTGCCCCCAGGTCCGGACGAGGCGCCGGACATGGCGCCTCGAGCTGCACCCGCTGCTACTTTTAACCCAATCGAGGTCTTGGCCAGCTCATCAACTCCCATTCCCATGTATCCAGAACTTCGATCCGTCGCCGAACCAGCCGCACTCATAGGAGAGTCAAAATAACCAAACCTGCGCCCTGCTGCCTTTGAATTTTCTAAACTAGCAGCCTCCCCTGTTCTTCCTCCGCTGTCGTTATTCATCTTGTTCACGGCATCATTCATGGAGTTCCTTAGCGCGAGCCCCCTAAAGGCATCGATATTCATCTGCGAATTGACCATCATTGCCGGCATACTTATTCCACTCGCCCCCTCAGCGCCTACATAAGGCCCAATATACTGTTTAGCACCAGCAGCAATTAAACCTACACCTCCAGTAAGACCTCCAATTATTAAGTAAGATAATATCGTAGGAATCGCGTGAAGTGCCACAGCTATGATGTTGTAATAAGTAGCGAGATTAAAAGTCGGATCCATCTCCCGCATGCTCCAAATTGCGATTGGCAAATCTGGACTTAGCTGCAAGGACTCACTAGTCGTAACCGACTGCATATTCGTAACAAAGAGCGAAAATAAGATGTCATCCAAGAGCATCACTATCGCAAAACCTAGATCCCAGCACTTTAGCCACGCCCATAGTACAAACCACAAGAAAAAACCCTGGTGTTTTCCCGGGATAATTAACAAAAAGCAAAAAAATGGATAGGCAATTGAAAGCAGGTATAATCCTAATCCCTGATAATATGGAAGCGTTGCCGCGGAGACCATTGCCCGCATTCGAGAATCGTACTCGCGGTTCTTTACTCGCATCCTTTCGGTTGCAGAAGCATTGCTCTCCGGCGGAAGCGCCAACTGTTGAGCCATGTCCGTATGTTGTTCGTATGGCGCCATCAGCGCAGAAATCGAGCGTTTATTAAATTCAGCCCGAAAAAGGTGTTTAGCAATAAACCTGGCAATTCCAAGCGGGCTATCCTGATTCGTAAACCTCTTAAACTCCTCGAGAGTACTTTCTTCCGAGATGCCCTTGGCCTTGCTCTCGGCTTGTTTCTTTTCTGCAATTCGCTTCGTCTCTCGGTGAAGACCAGCGTAAACGAAATTCCAAATATCGCGACAACTAAACACTTCCGCCTGAATAGCTCGATAAAAATCGGCATCTTCCTGGGCTTTCTTCTCTAACGCCCCTTTTACCTCCTCGCCCTTTGGCGTATCCGGATTAATAGCTCCAGACTTATCTGCATAGGGCGCTAACATCTCACTAGTTGCCTGCTCCTTCTGCTCTACCTCCGGCAGATAATCCTCTGTAACGCTATTTGCCGGGGCCTTGCACTCGGCCTTCGCGCCTGCCTCATAACAAAGAGAGCGCATGTTAGCTATTTCGTCATCAATTGAACTAACCACCACCATGTCAAACAATTCGCCATAATCCGTCCTCAGAGACGCAAGATATTTTGCCTCTAAATTCTTCAATCTAATATGACGCCGTTCGACCAAAGCCGCATATTCCCTGCCAAGGAGCTCCTGCTTTTCAATATCTTGTCCCTCATTCTCAGGATCTTTTACTATAACTCCGCGATTAGCAGGCTCGGCCATTTCCTGAGCCTTTTCTAGAACCTTGTTGCACTCGGCTAAAAATCCTCTCTGCACCAACATCCTAAACCCTGCCTCCTGAACCACAGGAGAAGCCATGCTCGTATAAAGCTGTGCTCGTATGAGAAATTTTTTGTCAGCCTCCTTTCTATCAGCATTAAGAAAATCTACAAGACTGCTAACTGTCGTGCTTACAAGTGCATTAAAGTACGCAAAGACGCGGCTTATCTTCGGCTGATATGGTTTATCTACGCCCTTGAGCTGCTCAATAACTTGCTCTTCTAGTTGCGCCCTATCTCTAGGTTCACCTCCAAACTGCCAGTCCGAACCAGCAGTATCAGTACGATCGAACAGGCAAAAGTAAAACAGACCGGGGCCAAGCAATAACCAGACGCTAAACTTATATTCGCCCATTAGGACGTAGCTAATTATGCCAATTAACACTGCCACAATATAGAGCAAGCTACCCATGGCACTTGCAAATGGAGTCCCCATGGCATCGATTAGCCATGATTGGTAATAGTACCCAGCAGTCTCTAATGCCGCGCCAATGAGTGTCCCCGATGAGCCAATAAAATCTGCCATACTGCTATTATCTAAAACGATCTAGTATCCAGGCCCACACACCTTTACCATTATCCAATCCCTGTTTAAAACCGCCGTCAAACTGATTATCGATTTGCCTATCGACTACCTTCCTAACGGCGCCACCCCATTGATAATTCCTGCGCGCAAGAACCAGGTCAATTAAAGCCCCGGTAGGAAAATCGTCGTTAAAATCGTGATTGGAATACTTTAGCATAACCGCAAGTTGAGATCTCTCCATATTGGCTCTCGACATAGATGCCTCCCAAGCCGAATTCGCCATGTTGTATTGAATCTTCGCCGTAGCTCTTTGCTTGCCATATTCGCTCGCAGTTTTTCCAAGCTCAGAAAATGCGCTTGCCACTGCACTCTGAAAAGTAGCTCCCTGATTTTTTGATCTCTTTGCCAGATCATCGAACAACTTACTCTTAGTCGCCGCACTCACTCCTAGTGAAGTAAGAACTTCGCCATCTAAAATTGCCGACGCCATGGAATTATGTGCTGCCCGACTTATAGACTTCTGCGCTTGAGCACTTATTTCTTGCACCCTTGCACTTCGATAGAACGAAGACATGGCGTAACCGATATTCCCCGAAAACTGGCTAAATCCATTATTTACAGCATCTAAAATTTCACCCCCTGCTCTTTTTACAAACATCCCGGTGAGTGCCGGCACGCCGAGGATTAGCGTTGCCATTATGTTGTAGTAAATCTGAACGGAATAAGTAGGATCAGCAGCCAACACCATCTGAAACGCCTCACCTGGATTGCTTAACTTATCCCCAACTAACTGTGGTCCATGGGGAAGTAGGGCATAGAGCAATTCATCTATAATCATCACAACCGCATAGCCAAAATCCCAGCTCTTTGCCCAAAACCATAACGCCATCCAGGTGAAAAATGTGCGATGCCTTCCGGGAATAATTAGCGCGAAACTAAAGAAAGGAAATGAGAGCGAAAGAAAGTAAAGCACTATCCCCTGTAGGTACGGAAGGGCGAGAACCGCTGATAAATACTCTCCCTTTCCCACATATTCATACCCAGGGGCTAAGTGTCGCAAATCACGAGATACATCAAAGTGATCCTTTTTACCTGGATCGTTTGGGTACATCTTGTTATAGGGATGCTTGTCAGATTCGATTCTTAAATGCCTACTAAGTGAAAGCTGTGCTAAACTAGGATTTATTTCCTTTGCGGACTCCATAAATAGCTTTACGGCAATGGCGTTTACCATAATGAGAACTTGTTGGTCGCTACACTCTTGTTCCGACAACGAAGCCTCATTGCCCATCTCGTCCTTGTAATTACACAGCTCTCCGTTTGGATTAAACTTTTTCCCTAAATCCTTTAAGACATCCTTCTGCTCCAAACCCTGAACTCGCCCTGCATCTGCTACCCTACTAACGAGCTTGTTTGCCTCGTTTTTTAGCGCCAATATCGCTAAGTCCCACAAATCCCTACAAACGTAAGCCTCCTTTAATTCTTTGACGCCTTCTCCAAAATAGTTGCCCTTATACAGCTCTTCAATAATTGGATAATTTTCGTCCTGCCTAGTTATAGTAACTTGCGAGTCGATTTGTTTTAACTTTGCCCTAATTGCCTCATTCTCGTGCTCAGTTCTTGCCCCAATGTAAAGAGCTTGCTGCAAACCATAGTATTCAACGCATTTAGGACCTAAGGTGATTAGCTTTAAAAACTTTTCTACTTCCGGATCCTCGACTTTTAGGTTAAAGAGTTTTACATATCGCTCGGCCCGCTGAACAAAACTTACATCGCTTTTTACGTCCGTTAAATAGAGAGCTGACGTTAAGCCGCGCATCAAGCTCGAAACAAAATTGTTCCATATAGCAAACACCTGCGCGACTTTTACCGGCTTAAGTTCATTCTTATCACTCTCCTTTGACGAATTGTTTGCAATTTGCGACTTGCCATCAGCAACCCCTTCAACCGACTTAAAAACCATTTCGGTGCTATGCTGCCTATCGCCAAACACCCATTTGGCTCCATAACTTTCAACTCTCGTGCTAATCACCCACCAATACAGCGCTGGGCCAATTAACAGCCATGCGCCAAACTTGTATCTTCCCCCTACCGCAATGCAGACCAAGGCCGAAATGACGGAAATCACGTAGAGAAGAGCACCTAAGTCACTGGCCAAACCCGCATCGAGAATCTTTAGGAATTCAGCCTGCAAATGGTGGCCAGCAGTTTCCAGACCAGCAGCAACCAGCGTGCCCACGCTGCCAATCATTTTGGTATCTGCTATCTCATAACCCATAAACGCTCTCGCCTATGCCCTCCATGCAATAAGATTTCGGCAAAACTAATCGCTTTCACCTCCCGTAAAGGGCTTGGTTTTAGGAGGATGTTGATAAGTAGTATTTGTATTATCGGCCTTTTCCGATGCAATGCCAGGAATATGGCTTCCACTCACTGCCGAACGAGCTTCGTACTGCTCTCTCTCCTTATTCCCCTCAGCAAGTATTCCAAGCTGCGAGGTCCCCTTGCGCCAGGACATCCTTCTGCCCTCTAATGCCGCGCGATCGTTTGCTAGCTCCCTTTGCTCAGCGCCAAAGCCATAATCAAACGCCTTCTTATCTGCCTCTCCGCGGGCATAACGAGCTGGAGCTCCATCACCAGTCGAAGCGCGACTAACCCCATCGGATGTTTGGCCCAAATTCTGATAAGCCTTTAGCGCTGCCGCCTCAGCCGCCTTTGCTTCGTTATACTCTAGCGCTGCGTGTTTAATCGTAGCTTCATTTCTCCTATGGCCCTTTACAACATCTGGGCCCCAGCGCTCGGCCTGTCCATTAATGCTAAGCTTTAGCGCATTGTATAGGTCAGTTGCCCCCATGCATAAGTGCGCGGTTAGTGCCGGAACCGAAAGCGTAAGCAAGGCGATAATCGAATAATAAGTATTTAAACTTGACGTTGGATCGTTTAAGTAAATTAGATTAAATACACTAGAAGGATCTGCCCAGTCCAAGTCCTCAAATGTGCCCCAATTTGCATCCGTCCTTACTTCCCCGGCATGCGGCATGGAATCCCAAAATATGTCCCGCATAAAGTGCACAAAGGCAAATCCAACATCCCAGCTCTTTACCCACAGCCATAGCGACATCCAAACAAAGAATCCGCTAATTCTTCCGGGCAACAGTAAGCAAAAACTAAAAAAAGGAAATGCCGCCGTGAGAATATACAGCAAGACTCCTTGAATATATGGAACTGAGCCAGCAAAATAAGTTATTATCATCCTGCCCCCATTCGATTCATGGCCAGCGATATTGCCAAATATATTTCTCTGCATACGGCCATGCATGGGCTCCTTGTTGGACAAATTGTTAAGCATGGCACCGTGGGCGGTATTTGCAATGCTGTTTTTTAGGTAATACGCTGCTAAGATTTCAAACGCTTTGGTTAAATCCTTTTCGTCATTTCCTACGAGCTTTTTCTTCACCTCCTCATACACATTGTCCCAATTTACGTTCTTATCTTCATCTAAGGCTAGTTCGCGCTCCTGTGGTTTTAGATCCTCCTTAGCCTTTAAAAGGCAAGCCTGCTTTGTGTAATCCCACACGTCTTTGCAAGTCACGTTGTCTCCAGGTGAAAACCCCAGGCTAGTTACATAGACGCGCAAATCCCCTTCTAGTGGTACTAGCTCCTTAATAAGAGCTTGATACCGCGCCTCCTTGTCCTCCCTCTCCTTAATTTTAGAGGCGTACTCTGGATCCTCTGGAGTAGTATTTTGCAGACGAGGCGAAGAAATGTCTTTTTTAAGGGCTATTGCCTTGGCACAGTTTCCCATTAATCCACGGCTTAAGAGACGCAAGAAATTTTTGTCCTCGACTCGATTTTGCAGCACTCGAGTCATGACGCGCTCTCGCGCCACGAACAAAAGGTCTTCTCGCTTTTGCATGTCGACTAAAAAACTCGAAACCGTTTGGATAATATTTGAAATTAAATTGTCGTAGTAAATAAAAAATTCTGATACTTCTGCGTGCTTGTAGCGATTTAAATCTTTCGCATCTCTATAACGCTTTGGATCTCCTGCATAACTCAAGAATCCAATTTGCTCCTGCGAATTAGCATCGTTTGTCACACCGTGAGCAGTAGAGGTAACAGGATTAGTAGCAGTAAGTATCCACCAAAATATGGCTGGGGCAAGTATCAGATATGCACCCATGCGATAGTTGCCGTATAAGGCCACAGACAATATAGCACTCAAAGCCGCCATCATATATAGAAGCGCACCAAGTGACTGAAAAAACGGCGAAAAATTCTCTAGCACCTGGCTCTGTGCATATAGGCCAGCTGTCTCCATAACAGCCGCAATAAACTGCCCAGCTGCTCCAACTACACCATCACTTGTTTCTAGTATTTGCTCCACTGCCTATTTCGAAACCCCATAAACAAACTAAAATCCAAAAAATTTTCTCACACCGACCACGACGTCGTTTGCAGCAGCGCGGGCCGCCTCTGACCACCTTTGTCGCTTTAGATGCATCTCTGTAGCTTTAAGCGCTGCGGCGGCGTCTTTCGGCGCATCAGTTTGATTCCAAAACTCACCTCTGCCGCTAAGGCCAGAACGAATGGCATTCATAGTGTAGAATTCTGGCGTTTGGGTAGCATTGAAGTAATGCAACTCGGCATTGCTGCTAAGAATCTTTGCTCGAGCATTATTTGCACTTCTTAACATATTAATTCCAGTGCCGTGCGTATAATAGGCAGCCGCAGCTCCGGCAACAGCCATCCCCAACAGCCCACCACTTCCTATAGTAAGCGCGGCTATGCCAACCCCCGCGGCGACCCCAAGCGCACCGATTCCTGCCCATTTTAAAGCCTTTCCCCAGCCAGTCGATTTATCTGCTTCTGCCTTTGCCCGCGTCACACTGCTGTTTGCATCTTGATGCAAGCGCTGGTTTACATAATCTCGTAGGAATTTTTCTCGAATGTAATCAGTCCTCATCACCTGGTCATGTGCCACGCGGTTTGCAACTGAACCCGAAAGTTTTTGACTCATGGATTTTAAACCATTTACGAGCATTCCAGCCATGGCTTGTTTAGAGCCAAGAACTAGTTTTGCAGCAAGCACAGGAACTGCACTTATTAGCACACCAATAATCATGTAATAATGCGACAAATGGTAGGCCGGGTCGTGCTGAAAAGCCATTTCGAGAATGCTAATGGGCCCATGATTTGTATCTTGATCGGGATTGTACACAGAACTATGAGGCATCAAGTCCCACCAAAAATCATCTATCACGTATACTATGGCATACCCCAAGTCCCAGCTCTTTACCCAAGTCCAAATTGCAAACCAGCTAAAAAACGACATCGCCTTCCCAGGGATAACTACTAGCAGGGCAAAAAATGGAAACGTGATTGCAAGCGCATAAAGGAATATACCCTGCAAATAGGGTATCACTTGCGCAAAAATAAACATCTCGTATCTCTGCGATTGTGCCATCGTATGCTTATGACTCTGCTGCGTAAAATCGTTTACCTGGTCTTTAGTCATTTTAACGCTAAAGTTGTATGGCCTAGTGTATACGCCCGAATGATTTGCTAACTCCTGATACGTGCCAGAGCGCGTATCGCTTAACAGAGTTTTTCGTAGCAATATCCCCCCTACGACAATAGGGATAACCGATACATCCGTCCCATGAGACGTATCTACTGTAGTGGGCAAGAGTTTTACGGCTATTTCATTCCAGATCTCCTCGTAAATATTTTTATACTCCTCCTTTCCATCGGCGTACTTCGCAATGTATTTTTTCTCAGCATCTTTCTGTAACTGTCCAGCTTCCTTAGCCAAACCTATGCCAGTCCAGCACCATAATTGCCTGCAACTCACTGGCCGATGCAGTACTTCCTCAGGTGTAAACCCATCCTTGGTAAAATCGATATCGAGATTGCTATCTGTCCGGTCGCTATTGCAGTTTAGATCGAAATTATTCTTACTCTGTTCTATTCTAACTGCGTTAAACAAGTCATAAAGGTAATTGTACTCCGGCGTATTGGCATCTAAAGTAATGTCGTAGCGCTTAATATCGCTTACATACTCCCCTATAGCGGCACGATATTCTGGGGAACCGTTGTTCATATCAGTAAACCACTCTGACTCCCTATTTCCCAAGGCAATCATGCGTGCATTGTTCATCTCCTTGGCACAAGCGCCCTTAATGCCTCGATGTATTAGCGCTAATAGCCCAGGGTTATCGAGCTCTGCCCGAAATAGCCTGTCCATGATGCGTTGCCTACTCATGAACTTTATCTGCTTGGCTAAATCGCCGTTTGTAACTACTCCGATAAACGACTGGATTAAATCTGAGATGAGTTGATTGTAGGCATCAAACAGCCAAGGAACTTTAGCATTAACGCTGTCCTTAGCACCAAGGACGTCCAGCACCTCTTTTTGACTCTTAGTTTTTCCGTATTGCCACTCAGCTCCGCTTGAATTTACTTGCGGATCTATAAGCCACCAAAAAAGCCCAGGCCCAACTAGAAACCATACCGCTGCCCTATAATTTCCCATCAATGAAACACTAATGATGGCACTTATCGCGCACGTCATGTATATGAGCGCACCCATTTCGCCAATCATCACACCTAGCTCAGCAAGAACTATGGATAAGCCCTTATAGCCTGACGTCTCAAGTGCTGCCGCCATCAATGTTCCCGTTGCCGCGGCCATTTACTCCTTCGCCCCCTTTTGGTCTACATCTCGCCTCCACGGCCAATCCTTAGTAGGGTCAAAGAGACTATTTAGCGGATCGAACTTTCTATATCGATCGATAAAATTGTCTTCAGGTATGCTACTATCGTCCTTAAAATTGGGTAATTTGTCTGCTAATTTTGATGTATCTAGATGAGCAAGCCCAATACCTCCAAGCGCCGCTAGCCCGCGCATTGATTGACCGGATAAACTATTTAAATTATTTAACAGGAACCCTATTATGTCAGTTCCAAACTCTACGGCTGTCTTTAAACGGTCTACGTCTTTCTTGACGACATCCCTTGCCTTCTTAAAGGCATTCATCTCAAATGAGCCAGAGCCGTCTACGGCAGCGCCCGCTGCCTCGTGCATGATTTGGTATTTTCCAAAGCGGCCAAACAAACCATCGTAGGCACTTGCATAATAGGCCGCATACGAAGCTTCCTTACTTAGCATTTCGATACCGTACTTCGAACCCTTTTCGATTCCCGTAATTCCACTGCTCAACAT
>JADLFC010000083.1 GCA_020845775.1 Deltaproteobacteria bacterium | reverse complement strand
CTTAGCAATTTGCGAATTTTTGTACCTACGCCAGAATATCTTTTAGCCATGAAGTGCCTAGCCATGCGCATTGGCGAAGAGTTTTTTGATTTAGATGATATTCGTTATCTTCTGCGCTACTTAAATATTACTTCTTATAAACAGGCCGTTAGTGTAATTGAACGCTATTACCCTTTGGAAAAGTTTCCCCAGAAAACGCTTTATGCTCTGGAAGAATTGGGCATTGGTTTAGGACATGAAAAAAACAATAGATGAACTTAATGAAGTAATTCGCCTAAAAGAGGATGCTAGCCGCGTTCGTAACTGGAAGCGGTGGGGGCCTTATCTTTCGGAGCGGCAGTGGGGGACGGTGCGGGAAGATTACTCGGCAGATGGCAATAATTGGACTTATTTTACGCACGACCATGCGCGTAGCCGCGCTTATCGCTGGGGGGAAGATGGGTTGCTCGGTATTTGTGACCGCAATGCCCGACTCTGTTTCGCCCTGGCATTGTGGAATAAGAAAGACCCCATTTTAAAGGAGCGACTTTTTGGGCTTACGTCCCTACAGGGAAATCATGGAGAAGATGTAAAGGAATACTACTACTATCTCGATTCACTGCCGACGCATTCTTATATGCGGGCACTTTACAAGTATCCCCAGCAGGCATTTCCCTATGAATGGCTAGTGACGGAGAACGCCAAGAGGTCGCGCAAGGAGAGGGAGTTTGAGCTTGCCGATACGGGAATATTTAAAGACGGAAATTATTTTGATGTCTTTGCCGAATATGCCAAAAACTCACCCAATGATATTTTGATAAAAATTACAATCGTTAATCGCTCCTCTAACTCGGCCCACATCGATATCCTTCCAACACTGTGGTTTAGAAATACTTGGTCTTGGGGAAGAACCGGCGAAGGTTATTCGTCTGAGCCGGCAATTGTTAAACATGGCCTAAATGCGTTTGGCGCTGAACACAAAGGCTTGGGAAATTTTTATTTGGCTTCGGATGCGGATAACGGCGAGGTAGTTCAACTATTAACCGACAACGAAACTAACTTTAAGAAGGTGTTTGGTTCCAATAACACTCATGTCTATACCAAGGATGCTTTTCATCGCTATGTCGTAAATAATGAGAAAAGTGCCGTAAAGCCCGATGGGCCTTGCACAAAGGCGGCGTTTTATTTTTCTAAAGAAATACTGTCGGGTAAACCACTTGAGCTTTGTTTTCGCTTACATAGTGTCGATGAAACTATACCAGCTCTTTTTGGTGCAAAATTCGATGAAGTGTTTGAAGAGAGAAGGAAAGAGCACGAGGAGTTTTACGCTCACCGTTGTGCTTTTTCGCAGACTCCCGATGATCGCGCTATCCAACAGAGTGCTTATTCAGGCTTACTTTGGGGTAAGCAGTTTTATTACTTTGCGGTGCGAGAATGGCTAGAAGGAGATCCATCGCAACCAGCACCTGCGCCAAGTCGTGCTAAAGGACGCAACCGTGAATGGAAACATCTCTACAATAGGGACGTCATCTCCATGCCGGATAAATGGGAATATCCTTGGTATGCAGCTTGGGATTTGGCATTCCATATGCTGCCAATGTCTCGCGTAGATCCGGAGTTTGCAAAGAGCCAGCTTATTCTATTGTTACGCGAGTGGTACATGCATCCCAATGGTCAAATTCCTGCGTATGAGTTTTCCTTTTCTGACGTAAATCCGCCCGTTCACGCCTGGGCCGTGTGGCGAGTATATAAAATGAGCGCACCGCGCGGAAAAAGGGATACGGATTTTTTGGCGAGGGCCTTTCACAAGCTATTGCTAAATTTTACGTGGTGGGTAAACCGCAAGGACGTAGATGGTAACAATCTTTTTGGGGGTGGATTCTTGGGTCTCGATAATATAGGGGTTTTCGATAGAAGAATTCCCCAAGAACTTGGGGGTCATTTGCAACAGGCAGATGCTACGGCATGGATGGCGTTTTATTGCGGAACTATGCTTTCCATAGCGCTGGAACTGGCGAGGACGGACAAAGCGTATTCGGATGTGGCTTCTAAATTTTTCGAGCACTTCGTTGCGATTACAGATGCTATGAATGCATTTGGTGGTTCTGGCTTATGGAACAAACGAGACGATTTTTATTACGATCAACTACATATTAAGGACGAGTGCATACCACTAAAGGTGCGTTCATCGGTTGGTATCATTCCCTTATGTGCGGTTGAGGTAATTGAGGACGAGGTGATCGATAGACTTCCAGGATTTAAGAAACGCCTTGATTGGTTTTTGGAGAATCGTGCTGAGTTAAGGCGCTATGTTTCTTACATGGAGCATACTGGACCGAGCCATCATGGGAATTGCTTGCTAGCGGTGCCCTCTCGTGGACGTTTGGAACGGGCACTGCGCTATGTATTAGATGAGAATGAGTTTCTTTCGCCTTATGGGATTCGCTCTCTTTCGAAGATGCACGAAAAGACACCTTTTAATCTAAATGCTAATGGCAGGAGCTACTACATTCAGTACGAGCCAGGAGAGTCGCGTACGGAGATGTTTGGCGGCAACTCTAATTGGCGAGGGCCGATTTGGTTTCCCATTAACTATTTATTTATTGAAGCGCTTGAGAGGTATCATCACTTTTATGGTGATAGCTTTCAAGTGGAATGTCCGCGTGGTTCCGGCCGTAAGATGAACCTAAAGCAGGTGGCCTTAGAAATTGCTAGCCGATTAGTCTCTCTATTTCGCGCAAACGAAGATATGGTAAGGCCGTATCACGGCGATGAAAAACTTTTTTTCTCAGACGAAAATTGGTCGAACAATCTCTCGTTCTATGAACACTTTCACGGCGATACCGGTCGCGGATTGGGAGCAAGTAATCAAGGTTGGACCGCTTTAGTGGCGCTATGTGTCGAGAAGTTAGCTAGAGCTGGGTATTCCCAACAATTCTAAATTTACACAACCTACTGTTTAGATCGAGAAAGGCCGGCGGGGGAATTGGTTGCCAAATTATAGCATTTACAAAAAGGATTTTTGTAAATGGTATAAACAGCAAGTGCGTAAGCACTTGCCAATAAACAACAAATACCGTTTCCAAAAAGTAAAATATTTAACTTACTTTTTGGAAACGGTATAGGATTGCTGGGCTTTAATATAGTTGCATTGACCATGCTCCGGAAATTTGCTAGTTTTCCGGAGTATGGTCGGTCGAGAGCTTAACATATTATTATCGCGAAGTTTTTTTCTGTTTGGTGCCAGGGGAGTAGGTAAGACGAGGTTGCTAAAGGAGACGTTTAGCAAGGAGCAGAGTACATTTTGGATTGACCTTCTACTGCCGAGTGAATTTGATCGCTACTTGCTCGATCCAGAACTTCTAATTCGCAAAGTCGATGCTCTAGAGAGGGCGCCTGAATGGATCGTAATCGATGAGGTTCAAAAGATTCCTAAAATCCTCGACGTCGTTCATCATTTAATAGAGGAGCGGAAATTGCGTTTTGCACTATCGGGCTCAAGCGCTAAAAAATTGCGCGCTGGCGGTGCTAATCTATTAGCAGGCCGCGCATTTGTATACCATCTTTACCCATTTACGGCGGCTGAACTTGGCGAGCAGTTCAATTTAGATGAAGCGCTTGCGTTTGGCACTCTTCCTGAAATTAGCGCACTTGCTACGCCGGAGGAAAAGGAACGTTATCTTGAGTCATATGCACTTACCTACTTAAAGGAAGAGGTATGGAATGAGCATCTGGTAAGAGCGCTTGAGCCATTTCGCCGCTTTCTAGAGGTTGCTGCTCAGACGAGCGGCTCTATAGTGAACTTTGCAAAAATCGCTAGGGATGTCGGAGTGGATGAAAAGACTGTAAAAAGCTACTTCTCAATACTTGAGGAGACGCTTTTGGGTTTCTTTCTCGATTCATACCATACTTCGTTACGCAAGACACAGAGGCGGAGCCCAAAATTTTATTTATTTGATCTCGGTGTGATTCGTGCTTTTGAAAGGACGTTGCAGATACCCATAACTCCACGCACGTACGGTTATGGGCGTTTATTCGAACATTTTGTGCTTCAAGAAGTAGTGCGCAAGAATGTGTATAGGCGGAAAAACTTTTCGCTTTACTATTTTCAATCACAAGCTAATGTTGAAGTTGATCTCGTAATTGATAGACCAGGAGAGGATCCGGTCTTGGTGGAAATTAAATCGACAGATCGGATAAGTAGGGAGGATATTCATTGTGTTCGAACGTTGCTTAGAGAACTCCCTAAAGCCCAAGGATACTGCTTTTCCAGAGATAATCATATCCAAGTGTTAGATGGAGTAAGATGTCTACCATGGGATGTGGGGCTTAAAGAATTAGGGCTATGGTAATGAGACGGCGTTGTGGACTACAGACGGGCGTATGCTTACTAAAAGCTTTTTTCGCTCGCTCAAATAAGACGACGCTATGCTAGCGCGAAAAACACCGGAAGCGTACTGAAACATTGTAAGGTATTTTGGGAGGCGATGTCGCCAATCATTGTCAGCCGCGGTTGCAATGCGACGTAACGCGTCGCGTTCCACGTCATTTAACAGAGTTTCTATGGCTCGTGAGACGGCTGAATAAAGGGCGCTCGCAGAATATTCGTCAAACAGAAAAGCATTGCCTTGACTTTGTTCGCTAGCATAATCAACTAGCGTCGCAGTAATCCCACCTACGTTTCTCGCTACCACAATCGTTCCCGTAGCGAGTGCCTCCAGTTGGGAGATGCCTCCTGGCTCGTAGCGCGAGGGCATTAACAATAAATCACTTGCGGCTGTGATTTCTAAGGCTTCGCGATGGGAAATGAAATTAAAAATACCTTGAATTCTTCCAGGGTAACGAGCAATCAGGTCAACTATAACTTTTTTTAGTTCCTTGGAACCCGAGTCGCCTAATGCTACTGGTCCACCGATGAAAATTTGCGCACTTGGGTGATGTGTAAGTATTGATTCGAGCAAACTACAACCATCTTTTTTTATCGTCTCCGTAAAGAGCGCTATGCCCTTTTGCTCGGCAAGCCTGCCGACGAAGGAGATGAGTATGTTATCCTTGTCTTGAGTTAAGCCATATTTCTGCTGAACGGCTAGTTTTAAGGCCTGTTTATACGTCGACATGTTTTTTATTACAGACTGCTGTTGATATTTTGATGCCGTGACGGACTCTAAATTGAGCTCCGATTTAGCCTTTTCGCCTAGCTGCCACAGAATATGCCTTAGCGATTCAAGATCCACGCCATTGCTTATACCAAAAACACAGTCGGCCTTGCTCTTGAACAAATTATGTAATCCCTCTCCGCCATCTTCAGTCAGAAGATCCTCGGCGTAAGGTTTACTTACCGCTACTAAGGCGCGCTTTACGTGGTGAATTGCTCCTGCAGTCAAGTTGAGCAAACGGCTGTCGTTAGGATCGCATATGCCAAAAAAATGCTCACCTGCAAGTCCGAGTAATGGCCATAAATCCTCTCCATACTCGTTAATATAAAAGCGTCCCTGATAGGCCATCCCACAGTTATGGAGAATGTGAAATGTCTGAACATCTCTTAAAATCTCATCATCGAGATAATCTGGATCGGTTTTTAAGAGGACTGGAACTAACGCTGTAGGCCAATCATTGCTAACTACTATGTGGGGATTAATTTCAAATCGCGGAGAACGAAGAATTTCTAAGGCACCTCGGGCCAGGAAAGTTGCATGACAGATTTGCTCCTTGCCCGAACTATCCGGATAAAGTCTGGCTGCGAGTCGCTTATGTCTGAGGAAATACACCCTCATGTTTTTAGACTCGGCTTTGTATACCTGAGCAGATATTAAAATAGCGTTCTCTTTGATATGTGGCGTGCCAGAATAACGAGTAGGTCCAAGAGGTATCTGCACGCGCCCGACTTTTGTTATGGGAACTAATTCATCCCCTAGGAGTAAGCCTTGTCGTATTAGTTCCTCCGCCGAAGGGTGCTTGCTACCCTGATCTTCTTCGTAAAGAGGGCTTATTAGGGTAGTAGAAAGCCCAGATTCATCCAAAGACTTCATTAGACCAGAAATCACTTGTGAAAGACCACCTGCGCTAGCATGAGGTCCTTCTGGTGCAACAAATACAACTTCGCCGATACCTATGTTTTCAAGCACTAGGAGCAACGTTTGTAGACTTTTTTTGCGGCGCGGCGAAATATCGCGTTCGGCAAGTTCATCTACCGCTTTTGTAAAATGTGATAGCAGTAAGCGTTCGAGATCGGCGTCTCCGCTAATTAGGTCAAAAATTAGTTTGGCAATGCCTTTATCCTGCCTAGCCTTTCTAACCCCGGATACAAACCGCAAAAATTTTTCATAATCCAATATGCTGTTAAGCAAACGCGTCTTAAACGATATCCTATCTGATACAGCCTGGTAATCGAGCAAGAGCCGCGCTTTTGAAAAACTCGTATCAATTGAAAAAACACTGTCGTCTACCTCTGGTTTTCCTAACCAGTGTTTCTTGCCATCAACAACTGCAAAAAAAGTAATCCCATATGAACCGATTTTACTAGGTTTTATGCGCTTAACGATACAAAAATTTGAGTCTGCAGCTGCCGTTACATCCTCCGAACCAATCTCCTCGCTAATCCATTGATTACCGTCATTTAGTGGCCCCCAGTGCGCATAAAGGGCAATTTTTGAAGCTGCTATATCAATTTTAGTAGTCAGCTTGACTTCAATGCAATTGTTTAGAATGTCAACTCTAGGCTTGTCGAGAAAAATGCTCGATAAGGCTGACGAATCCTCAGCTTCTCTTAAGGTCGATATGTCTTTTCTTAAGCCTAAACTTTGAAGTGGCACTGCTATGGTCCTTACCAAGTGTAATTAGACAAAACTTATTGCCCGCTTAAGATGCTTATTTTGTCGCCTAAGTATTAGAAAACTGTAAAATGATAATTAGTTTTTTGTTAGCAAATGAAAAATATTATAGCAGAGTTTCGAGAAGAGTAGAAATACTGCCGAACGTTATTCTTTCCTAGGCGTTAGGTGAATTAGTTTTTTTTCTGAACAGAACCTCAAATAATTCAAGTTGGCGGATATTTTCAATATTTGCTGGGAGTTTAGATTTCCAGCAAGGGTAGGTATCAATTACACCAGGAAGGTTTACTAGTTCAAGTTGCTTAAATAGGTCTTCCAAGGGAATTGCCATTAGAAGGCTTGAGCTTTTTTCGATGAAGCGTTGTGCAGCAACAAAAACTTCGTCGCTTAACGGTGCCTCTGCTAAGCGTCTCGCATCGGTATCTCTTGGCAGCAAATCCTCCTGCATTAGTCTTTCGATGAGTTTTAGCTTATCCAAGTAACGCTCATGGCGCATTTGACCAATCCAGTCCGCTCTTGGATATAGCTTTAATGTCTGGCGGATATCTATGTCCTTTTGATCCCAATAGCTCCAAAAGCTTGGAAGGTCGTGAACTGTGCCTGTTGCTAGAGAAAGCTCTGGGTAACCATCGGAGGGAAGGAAGTTGCCATGTCGATCTTTTGTAAAAAGCAG
>JADLFC010000082.1 GCA_020845775.1 Deltaproteobacteria bacterium | reverse complement strand
GCGGAGTTCTACAAATTATGATCTATGAAGTTAGCGGAGATATTCTTCTTTCTAAGGCTCAAGCTATCGCCCATGGGGTTGCGCCAAATGACGATTTCAAAAACGGCTTGGCCTTATCGCTGCGCGAACGCTGGCCGGCCATGTACAAGGATTTTCGCCACTATTGTAAGACATATCACCCAGAAGCAGGGAATTTGTGGACTTGGAGAGGAGCGGGTGGGCCAATAATAATAAATTTACTTACACAAGAGGCAGCCTACGATCACGGGGGACACCCCGGTGAGGCAACGCTTCACAATGTAAACCAGTGTTTGCGAAATCTGGAGAAGGAAATCAAAAAGGAGAATTTAGCGAGCATAGCTCTACCGCGACTGGCTACGGGTGTTGGTGGCCTCGAGTGGAGCGACGTAAGGCCATTGATTGAGACTCATTTTGGCAACATAGACATTCCCGTAATATTATATACGGAATTTCATTCTGGGCTTGTCGCTCACGAGTCTGCCGCCAGGTTATAGCATTTACAAAAAGGATTTTTGTAAATGCTATAAACAGCAAGTGCGTAAGCACTTGCCAATAAACAACAAATACCGCTTCCAAAAAGTAAAATATTTAAGTTGCTTTTTGGACACGGTATATAAAATCAGTAGGGCGATCCACAGTAAACTGGATTCATTAGCTCATCTAGCGTTATTACTCTGTCAAAGTATGCCCGGCGGATAAGGCTTTCGTCTGCTCCTATCGTCGTTACCAACACCTTCTGAATGGTTCTGCTGGAAGGAATCTCCAGGAGGGCGAGTTTTCTTTCCATTTCATCAATCACGCTAGCGCGGCATTTTGACTGCAAGTACTTCATCTCGCAGACCGTTACCACCTTGTCGTCGCGTTCGTACAGCAGATCTATTTGAAAACCTCGACTATCTGCTTTTTCTTTCCGAAAATAAACTCCAGAGCGATAGCGCACTGCCCCAAAACCGAGAATATTGGCCAATACCCATTTATATTTTCTACAGAACCGTTCAAATGAAAAACCAAGCCATTTCTGATAGGAGGCGACATTAAGAGCAGCTGACGGATTAGTCTCGAACATGTTAGAGACTATTTCACTTCGTCGAGGCTTAATGAACTTAAAGTAGAACTGTAAATAATTGTCGGCTATCGCATATCGAGCTAACTTGCTGTCCTGCCCTAAGTTATACGGCGCGTATTTCTGGATAAAACCACTTAACTCCAAATTTTCTAGCAGCTCACTCAGCGTGCCACCAGGTTTTATCTTGAGATGCTTTGCTATATCACTACGGGAAGCATATTTTCTTTGGGCAAGAAATTCAATTATAGTTTTGTAATGCTTATTACTAGCAAGGCTACTGGTAAATACGCGTTTGTATTCGTTGAGAAAAAATCCATCGCGGAGAAATGACTGCTTACAGAGACTCAAAAATATCGAAGAACCAGTATGCATATACTTGAGATACTCTGGCATCCCGCCGACTGAAAGATACGCATCCATTACTTCTTGCGCGGAGATTTTGTCGCCAAGAAACTCTCTAACTTCAACCAGAGAGAACTCCTGTAAGGCAACTTCATACTGCGAACGATTGTACAATGCACTCGAGTGTAAGACTTTGTTAACCATAAAAGACGGTGCAGAGCCACAAAGGATCAAAATCAGACCATTGTTTTTTCGAAAGTAGTTGTCCCAAACATATTTCAAATCGCTCACTAATTCGTCCTTATAGTTAGCCAGCCACTGGAGTTCCTCGAGATATATGGTGAACTCGCCATGTTCAGTAGCTTCGGCAATCAATTTGAATATCTCGCGCCAGCTAGTAACCTTAACCTTACGCAATATCGGCTGCTCCAGATACTCTGCTAATTGCTCCAACACCGCCTCCCGTTGGTCATTTTCAGTCCTCCCTTCGAGCCCCTCGAACTTCAACACATTTCGCATTCTAAAGGTTTGTTCAATTAGTTCCGTCTTACCAACGCGCCTGCGTCCATGAACCACTACCATTGCTGACTCATTGCGTGCCATGATGGATCGAAGTAGTTCCTGCTCGCGCCTGCGTCCAACAAAGGTCCTATTTTCGCGAATCTTGTAGTATTTCATTGCGTATTAACAGCTGACTTGGGCGCCAAGAGATCTACCTTAGAAAGAATATCTTGGCCGATTAGGGCTAGTATAGCATGTTATAGGCCAACAAAGACAGCTGGATTTTGGCCGATCGTCGCCCACAGACTACCTCATGGGCCCCGCAAAATTCAGCTGCTGCTGAAAAACGCAAACGACGTAATGACCAGAATGGGGGTCTTTCAGTTTAGCTGTACAATATACAATAACGAAATCAGTAACTTACCTAAAATTGAAGTCTGCCTCTTAGCAGAATTATCCAGCCCGCTGCCAAGCCGCAAATTTCTTAGCAAAATACGTAATTATAATGTCTGCTCCGGCTCGCTTGATCGAAAGCAAGGTTTCAGCAATTACGGCATTTTCATCTATGAGTCCCTTCGCTCCAGCTGCCTTTATCATCGCGTACTCGCCACTAACATTATACGCAGCTAAGGGCAGGGAAAAGGTCTGCTTAACGCGCCAAATGACGTCTAAATAGGCAAGCGCTGGCTTTACCATTACTATATCTGCTCCTTCGGTAATGTCAGAAGCAACCTCTCGCAAGGCTTCATCGCCATTGGCGGGGTCCATCTGATAAGTCTTGCGATTGCCAAAACTCGGCGTCGAATCTACCGCCTCTCTAAAAGGACCGTAGTAAGCGGAGGCGTATTTCGCGGCATAACTCATGATAGCGGTATCGACAAAATTATTTTCATCTAAACACTGGCGAATTGCTAAAACCATTCCATCCATCATGCCAGAAGGTGCAATGACATCTACGCCTGCTTTCGCTAAGGAAAGCGCCTGCTTCTGTAGCTCCATTAATGTCAAATCATTGTCGACTTTCTCATTTACTACTACGCCACAGTGTCCGTGTGAAGTGTATTCGCAAAAACACAAGTCTGCCATGATCAACATACTTGGCACTTCTCTTTTTAGTAGCTCAGTTGCCTGCTGCACCACTGCATCGTCTCTGCAGGCATACGAGCCCACTTCATCCTTTTCATCACATAATCCAAAGAGAAGCACCGCATTAATGCCCAACTCTCGAAGCAATTTAGCTTCCTCAATTGCCGTATCTGGACTAAAATAATTTTGTCCCACGAGAGAAGAGATTGGTTTTTTCACGCCACTTCCAGCCACTAAAAATAAGGGGGCGACGAGGTCGTTACTTGAAACGGCAGTCTCTCGAACTAAAGATCTAAACTGCTCATTTTGTCTCAGTCGCCGATGACGGACACGTGGGAAAGTCATTCACTGCACTCCATTTTTTAGGCTACAGAACTGCCATAATAATCGACAATAGTATCAACTAACGCTTCTATGCTCGTTTCCTCGGCGACTATTTCCAAGCATAAACCTAACTCTTCAACCGTAGTCGCCGTTTCCGGGCCTATCACAGCTACCGGAATCTTAGACAGAAGGCCTTTCCAGTTGTCTTTCAAACATAAATCGCCTTCTTCAATAATCCTGATAAAATTTTTCACTGCCTGTGAGCTAGTAAAAATCATCATATCAATCTTATGATGGTGCAGATGACTTTTTGCCTGAGCAAAATCTACCACTTTTTCTTCGCAAATCTGTAAAAAGCGCCCCAACCCGCTAATCTCCTCACTACTATGCACTGGCATTCTTAAATCATAGACAGGTAGAGACACCAACGTAATCCATGGAACAGTTAAGCCTTGGGGAAGATGAGAGCTAGCAATTTTTCCGCGCAAAAGCAGAACTTTAATTGGCGACTGATCCGCCTTGTCGATATATCTAACCCTATTGAGATACTCCCTAAAACTTTCAGCAAAAGCCTCAGAATTTGCTACATCGCTTATGTAATCGACATTTAGACCATGCGACAACGCGCAAAGTTTTGTCTTCTTGCCAATAACTGCAATTTTACAGCGGCGCAAACCTTCCAAAGCTAGCAAGCTAGCTTTGTCATTTGCTCTAGTAAACTGCTCCGCGGTAACCTCTATCCCATTGGCGCTAGTAAAGACCACCCAATCGTCGCGCTCTAATATTCCCATTTCGCGTATCATTTGGCCCTTGATAAGAGAATCGGGCTCAGAAATTGCTATTGTTGAAAACTCGAGAACCTCACCACCCTTCTCCACCAATAAGTCGGTAAGCACTTTGGCCTGCGCATGCGGACGAGTATTTAAAAAAGTCAAACCAACTAATAAATTCGACGTCACAATGGCTAAGACCTAATATCGAATTGCTGGGAGACTACTGCCTCCCAGCAATTTCTTTTTTACACTTGCCTAAGCTAGGATAATGTTACATCGGATGCATACCCAACGATGAAATCTATGACGGCCTGATACTGCAAGTCCACAAAGCCGCTGAACTGAGATCCAGCAACCGCACACTGATCGGCCTGGACAGTACCAAAGCTATTAACACCTACGACAGACGCTACTCCATCGATTACCTGAATTACTGGTCCACCCGAATCGCCATTACAAATGCTTGCCCCCGAGCTCTCTAGCGACGCTAGCAGATTTCCTCCAACTCCATCACCCACAACCTCATCTATGACTAATTCCGCCGACTTCAATACTCCAACCTCTCCAAGATTATTAGTCCCATATCCAAAGGTAGACATGCGTTGTCCACTTTCCGTTAGCTGACTAATAAGAATCGGCACTGGCCCGATAGCCGGACTAGGAACCTCGGCGAGGGTCGCCATAGCAAGATCAAATGGACTTCCCACCGAACCATCATAAAATGGATGTATGGACAAATTTGAAACTTCAATGACTTCGATCTCACTTCCACCAACTACCGCAGCAAAGGCAACAATCTGAGTCCCATAATCGCGCAAAGGATTGATAAAGCAATGTGCCGACGTAAGAACGTCGTCTACCGTAACTAATGTGCCGGTGCAGATTCCAGCCATAAATATTTGACTTCCATCACTCGCAATCGGGAACAATGCAATGACCGGGGATCGAGCATCCGCGCTGCAAGTCTCTCCGTTAAAAACCTTAACATTGAGAGCTTCGCATCCACCACCGCCTTCGCCACTATCGCTACCCCCTCCCCCACATGCAACAAAACTTGCTATGGCCAACAAACAATAAATAACTCGCCCCCATCCTTGTTTCATAATTCCTCTGCTTTGCAATCGAACAAAAAAATATACTCCTGCCACTCGGTATAACTTACTTTCTATAAAGGGTATAGTATTTACGGTAATCACACATTCGCCTAGGAATACTGATCCATGCAAAGACTTTGGCTTCTTTCACAACTTATAATAATTTTAGCTAGTTACGCGGCATGTGGCGGCAACTCATCTGAGGACTTCATGTATGACGCGTGTATGGCTATCGGTGCGAAAATATTTAATGGCCAAGTCTGCAACGTCGAAACTTCTCCTATCGCAAAGATTCAAGTCCTTTCGCCAAAACTCACCGCTGGAACATGCTCCGGCATTGTAGTCGGCCACAATACCATACTAACCGCGGCACACTGCCTTCAAGACGCATTACTAGTAACTGTAAGCGTAGACGATATTTCCTTTGAAGTAGATAAAATTGGCACACACCAACAATTTCAAGTCGATTTGGACAATAAGGCGCTATTCTTCGATATTGCCATTATTACGACATTTAACGATCTCGGTGCTAACGCAATTCCGATTCTCGCCAGCAGAAATCCAGCAATTGGCGAAGAAGGCATAGTGTCTGGCTACGGAAAAGATAATTCAAACAACTCTGAATTCCTACTAGCCGCTGGAAATGTGACAATTACAGACACGACCAAAAATCACATCTTTAGTAGCCCTAAAAATGGTGGTGCAAACCCCTGCCCAGGAGATTCCGGTGGCCCGCTTCTCCTCTTTTACGATGGCGAACTAGTAGTTGCGGGGCTGGTATCTTCAGGCACCTCATCTAAAGGGTGCGGTAACGACGATATTACGCTTTATACCAATCTAACCAATCCACTGATCCTTGAGTTCATTGTCGACAACGTTCCAGACGCCGCAATGATGTAAAACGCGCAAGGCTCTTATGGCGTCGCAATACAACGCCCAAGAACATAACGACAAAAGGATCTTAAAAACCACGCATTATGGCCAAAATCACTAAGCTTTGAGCACGCCTCCCTGGCAACTTCGCTTGCCATCTCTCTAGCAGTCTCAAGTCCATAGAAACTCACATAAGTTACTCGACCAAGCTTCACATCCGACGAGCACTTTCTGTCCACAGAAGAGCCCTCATCACAAGAATCATTAATATCATCAACAATTTGATACAAGACGCCTAACGATGCGCCAAACTCGTTTAATTTCAATAACTTATCGCTGTTATCAACAGATCTCAGAAACAGAGCTGGGCCCATTACGGAAGCCTTAATCAAAGCAGCCGTTTTTTTTAGGTGCTTTTCTCGAAGTTCTTGCTCGAGAAACTCCCGGCGACAACTCTTATCTCTCTGCCCGCAGTCACTCTGCTCAACCGCATCCAAATCCATAACTTGCCCGCTACAAATATCGCTAAGCGCCTCCGCCAACAGCTTCACAAGCCTTATTCCAACCGCCGGCTCAATTTCTCTCGCCGTTGCAATGACTCTAAAAGCCTCACTCAAAAACGCGTCCCCACTAAGAATAGCGATCGCCTCACCGAATTTGCGGTGACAAGTCTCCCTGCCCCGACGAAAGTCATCGTCATCTATGGCGGGCAAATCGTCATGAATTAACGAAGAAGTATGCACGTATTCAAGCGCCACAGCCCATGGACAAACTTCCGCCATACTCACCCCCAACATCGCGGCACTAGCCATGGCCAATACTGGCCTAATGCGCTTCCCTCCACCATCCAAACAATAGCTCATAGCCGGATGCAGGCGAGAATCCAAAGCCACTACCTCAGCAAGAAGCGAGTTGGCCACCTCTACATATTCCTCAAGCTTCTTAAAAAAAAGAGGATCTACATATGCATCGACACCAACCATCTCACTAAGGCTCCCAATCGAAGAAGTAGCTAATGTTTTTGGCTAGTTAGAGCAGTAGACGAGCTAGCTAGCCGCCTGTAAAGCTCGTTTAGATCGGAAGAAGAATAAAACTCTAATATCAATTTACCCTGCGTCTCCTTGCCCTTTCTGCGCAACAAATTTACGCGAATGCCTAACGCCTGCTGCATATCCTCAACTATTCTTCTGTCCTCCGGCCTTATTTTTTCCCTAGTCTTTGTCGCAACCGTCCCACCGTGGGACGACCGCCTTGAGTTGCCCTGCAAGCCATCCTCTATCGCAGCAATTTCATCCTCCAACTGAGAGCGAGAGAGATCAGCTAATCGCAAGAGCAACTCCTTCCTCATTTCACGATCCTGAATCCTCGACAGCAACAAGATCTTACTCTCTGAAGCACCTTCAATAAGAGCGGACTGCAAATCGTCGGGTAGCATTAATACATCTATGCTCCTCTGAACCTGAGATTTCGATACGCCGAGCTGCTTCGCTATTTCTCGAACGCTCCAGCCGTAAGCATCGCGCAATTGGCCAAATGCTAAAGCCTTCTCCATCGAAGTAAGGTCGTCGCGCTGAATATTTTCGACCAATTGCTTAGCAAGGATTGTTCGATCCAGATCTTCTCCATTATCGATAATAGCCGGAATTTTCTCTAGTCCAGCTATTTTGCTGGCTCGAAGTCTGCGTTCACCTGAGATTAATTTATATGTCCCGGCATCTGTCGGTCTCACTAGTATCGGACACAATACTCCCTGTTGTTTGATGGAAGCAGCCAAATCCGACAATGATTGAGTATCGAAGACTCGCCGCGGTTGATCCGGATCCACGTCAATATCGCCGATTGAAAGCTCCCTGTACGGACTTCCAGATTGAGCGCGATCGACCAAGCTTGGTCCGGAAAATAGTGGATTGGATTCAAAACTTAATTTCTTGCGTGCCATTTGCTCAATATCTCCTCTGCTAAATTGCCATAATCTTCGGCGCCAGTAGACCTTGAATCGTATCTAAAGATTGAGGTTCCACCCGCTGGAGCCTCGGCCAAGGCAACATTTGTCCGAATTACGGTTTCGAACACCAAATTTCCGAAATATTCCCTAATTGTATCAGCGACCCCTCGCGCCAATCTGCGCCGCGAGTCGTACAGACATAACAGAACTCCACCTACTCCCAAAACCGGGTTATAGGCGGCTCGAACCTGATCTATTGTATCCAGTAGCTGGCGCACGCCATGCAAAGCCAAGTACTCGCTCTGAACCGGCACTATTACCTTGGACGACGCTACTAGGCCATTTAAAGACAGAAGCCCTAGCGATGGTGGGCAATCGACAATAATATAATCATAATCATCCACTACGTGCTCTAACGCCTTCTTTAGTAACAGCTCCCGACCTATTATTCCGCCCAATTCCAAATCAGCGGCACTAAGTAGAAGGCTAGCCGGCGCTAGATCTAACTTCTCCTCAACGCTAACGATGACATCTTTGAGCTTTGCGCCATATCGCAAGACATTATACATAGAAGCCGACTCAGCGGTTTCGTCCTTTGCAATGCCAAAATGAGCAGACAAATTTGCCTGAGCATCAATATCCACCAACAACACACGTTTGCCACGGGAGGCAAGCCCAGCGCCAAGATTCGCAGCGGTGGTAGTCTTGCCTACTCCGCCTTTTTGGTTCACTACTGCTAAAGTGTCCTTCATAATATTTCGCTAGACCTCAAAATTAACTGCAAATTAAAAAACTAACCATTATTACCGCCTAAAGCGATGCAGCAATAATAGTGGCAGAAAGCGAGTGCCCAAGTGAAAGCTCTTGCCTTCTAATTACCCCGACAAGAAACCTAATATTTATCCATTACCATAGTTCAAACTCAAATTGCACATCTTATAATATAGCCTTGCGAACTCTTATTTCGAGACTCGATATGGCGCTAAAACCCAAATACATCCTATTGCGATTTACTTAATAGGCATTGTGTCTAGATTTTTTTGTCTCGTATTTTCAAGGAGTTACGTGAGCACAACAGGGTCATTGGCTTGGCTATCGAGATCTGAAATAAGCAAGAAAGCTACAAACTACCGTGAATCGAACTAATACTCGTGAAGTGAGATAATATAAGGCAGTGACATATTAATAAAAAAACCAAACCGTTTTACGTTTTTTGAGGGGGAATGTTTATCGTATCTGCTCCTTATACTGCCTCCAAATAGTAAAATATCTAAGTTGCTTTTTGGACGCGGTATTTGTTGTTGACTGGGACAAAAACAAAATCGAGCGAAGGAAAACGTGGTTGTCGCTAAAAACTCTCGATTCTCGATAGCAACTTCTTATCGAGAATCGAGCGCTAAATGCACGTGTCTTCAACTAAGAACTATCGTGAACGAAAACAAAACAATAGTGAAGTGAAAAAAATGCTAGCGAGTAATGAGAAAAACTCTATCGTGATGCGAACAAAAAAATATCGTGTTTTCAAATAAATCTTCTGTGTTAACATGCTAATTTCTTTGATCTTTTTTCATCTCTACTAACATAACTAATATTACAAATAACTATTGATAAAACTTTCTATACGTTGTTTAAGATACAGCAAGCTACTTAAAGTTATGTTTTTTTGGAGAAGGGTTTTAAGCGTATGGCGGCCTCACCTTCACATCTAGTGGGAACTACGAGCGCTACTGAGTTAGCGACTAATAATCGATTGCTTTTAGTTTCGCGCGATGAAATGAATTTAGCGGAATTCCCATTAGCTGTTCTTTCTACACGAGTAGATCCTAAACTAAAGACTTTGGAATTTCGCGATGAGCAGCGATTAAAAAATGGGGAGGTAATGGCACGGGAATGGATTATTACCGCTGCCGATAAATTCGGCCTACCGACAGCAACTGATGATGACGTCATTCTAGCTTTGATGCGTTTAAGCATGAACCATGGTTTCCGCGAGCGCAAAGTTTTTTTTACGCGCTACGAGCTCTTGAAAATTCTCCAGTGGACTACAGAGGGTCGAAGTTATAGTAGGCTCATAAAGAGTTTTGACCGGTTATCTGGTGTGCGCATAAGAGCAACTAATGCTTTTTATGATAACGACTCGAAATCATATCAAACTTGCAACTTTGGCATTATTGATGCCTATGAAATAAACGATTCGCGTGGGAAAGCATCGCCTTCAAGCACAAATTGCCAAACTCCCAAAAGCTTTTTTACTTGGAGCGAGGTTTTGTTTGATTCATTTAAGGCAGGCTATATTAAGAAACTCAATTTAGAGCTGTATTTTGAGCTGAGCAGCGCAATTAGTCGTCGCTTATACCGATATTTAGATAAGCATTTTTATTATAAGTCTACTTTTGAAAAGCCACTCATGGTGCTGGCTTTTGAGAAGCTGGGTTTATCTCGCAACTATCGCTATGTATCCTCCGTGAAACAGCAGTTGGAGCCGGCGCTTGAAGAGTTAGTGCAAAAAAAATTCATTTCACATTTCGACTACGGTGGCCACGGTATGGACACAACTCTTCGCATTTATGCAGCTAGGCCAGCTTGTGG
>JADLFC010000081.1 GCA_020845775.1 Deltaproteobacteria bacterium | reverse complement strand
GTAGCCCAGTAGTGGTGTAATTATCTCGAAATTATTAGAAAAAAAGCTCTTTTACTCTCAGTCTTCTCGTTTGCTAGTAGAACCAGCGATAGGTAGCTCTATGCAAAACGTAGTGATAAATTTGTTAGTTTTTTCTAGCTTGATAGCTCCATTATGAGCTAAGACTATTTTTTTTGCCATGTATAGCCCTAGTCCACTTCCAGAAACATGGCTAGTGTTCTCACTGCGAAAGTGCTTGGAAAAAATTAGCTCTCTGTCTTCTTCTGGTATGCCGATGCCGTTATCGGAAATTTCTATTACTAGAACACTTTCTCGTGTCTTGCTCGAGATAGAAACACTTCCCCCTGGCTTGGAATACTTTATGGCGTTATCTAGGAGATTAATGATGACAGACGGAAAAATTGCTGGGTCTAATGCCACGTTTACATTGCATTCACTTAAGTCTAGGTGCAATGCAATTTCAGCCACCTCAAATAGTGGACTATACTCATCTATAATTTGTCTAATTAGTTCATTTGCCTCAACTATTACTGGGTGAACCTCTAACCTATTGCTTCTATCGCGCTGTGTGAGCAGCACAAGGTTCGTTTGCTGCAAGCCGTGAAGCAGAGAGCTTCGCATTTTCTTTAGTAAGATGGACAGATCGGCGGTCGGCGAAAGATGTTGCGCCCTAGAAATTAATTCTTGGTTTAGAAGCAAATATTGCTTCATGTTGTGAGCATAGAGATCCAAAATATCGCTATTTTCTTCACTTTCGCCCACTATGCTTGCAAATAGAGTTGTTAGTAAGGTAGACATGTGCCATCTCTTTGCTGGCTATTGTTTTTCTTATTTGGAAATTAAGAATCCTAATTGTGAAGCTGCATACTAGTCGAGTCATATTCAAAAACCAAGACTATAACTTGACAGCGTGTCGCATATATACGACAATATTAACATGGAAATAAAGGAGCGGAAAGTCACAACATTTGTGACAGGCAGTGGCAGGGCACCATATGAAGAATGGTTTGAGACTCTTAAAGATAAGCGCGCACAGGCCTTAGTATTAAGTCGTATTGATCGAGTTTGTCTCGGTAATTTTGGGAACTGTAAAAGTGTGGGCAATGGAGTTTATGAACTTAGAATTTATTACAGCTCGGGTTTGCGCATTTATTTTGGCTTAGAAGGTGAGCAAGTAGTGATTCTGCTCTGTGGAGGAGATAAGGGTTCTCAGAGAAAAGATATAGCTTACGCGCAAGAGCTTTGGATGGAGTATAAGAAAGATGCCAACAAAAAGTTATGACCAGTTTATGATTACAAAGCTTCAAGATTCGGAGCTTGCGGCTGAGTATTTATCTGTCGCACTGGAGCAGGGATCGGTAAATCAATTTCTTATTGCTTTAAGGAATGTTGCCGAGGCTCATGGAGGCATAGGAACATTATCTGATATTACGGATCTCAATCGGCAGAGCATGTATAAAATGCTTTCAGAGGAAGGTAATCCAACTTTGGCAAACCTGCTTGCGGTACTTCGAGCTTTGGGAATTAGTGTTAAGTTCACGCCGAGCGAGAGGGAAGCAGCCTAAAGTTAAGTAAGGCAATTTTTATACTTTTCAATTATTTTTTTGTGGTGGAGGTAAAACTTGGCTGTTTCAAATATTCGTCACGATTGGACACTTGCAGAAATTGAGCGCATTTATCGCACACCTTTTTCTGATTTAATCTATCAGGCACAAACTATTCACCGCGAAAATTTTTCGCCCAATGAATTACAGCGCTCAAGTTTGCTCTCGGTTAAAACGGGAGGCTGTAGTGAGGACTGTAAATATTGCCCCCAAAGTGCACACCACGATACCGGCCTTGAGCGCCACAAGTTACTCGATAAGTCGACGGTGTTAGAAAATGCCAAGGAAGCTAAGGCACATGGCTCCACGCGCTTTTGCATGGGAGCAGCTTGGAGAGAAGTTAGAGATGGGGCAGATTTTGATAGCGTTCTTGAGTTGGTGCAGGCAGTTTCTTCTTTGGGGTTAGAAGTTTGCTGTACTATGGGTATGCTAACCTTGGAGCAAGCAAAGCGCCTAAAAGCTTCTGGCTGTGACTACTACAACCACAACCTAGATACCTCGCCAGAATATTACGAAAATATCGTTACTACTCGCACTTATGAGGATCGGCTAAACACCATTAGCTCTGTGCGAAAGGCCGGCATTTCATTGTGTTGTGGCGGCATAATCGGCATGGGGGAGAGCGAAGGAGATAGATTGGGTCTACTTCGTGAGCTTGCAAATCAAGATCCTCATCCCGAAAGTGTGCCGATAAATTGCTTAGTTCGCGTTGAAGGCGTTCCTTTAGAAGCTGCCGAGCCGGTTCATCCATTGGATTTTGTTCGCGTAATTGCAACGGCAAGAATAATTATGCCAAAGTCCTTGATTAGACTCTCTGCTGGAAGAACCGAAATGAGCGATGAAACTCAAAGCTTGTGCTTTATTGCAGGGGCAAATTCCATTTTTGCAGGTGAAAAATTGCTTACCACTAAAAACCCTGGCGAAGATGCCGACTACAAACTCATGCAGCGCCTAGGTATGCATTTTAGAGAAGCTTAGAGATAGTCGGCAAAACCTCTTCAAGCTCAAGTTCTACGCGCTTAGATAAGCACTTGCGCTCGACAAACTCAACTTTGCCACTAGAAGCAAGTTTGCCCACGATAACCCTTAGGGGAATGCCTATTAGATCGGCATCGTTAAATTTGATTCCCGCCGAAACGCTTCTATCGTCGTATAATACGTCGATGTTTTCTGCTAGAAGTAGGCGATAAAGTTTATCCGCAACTTGGGCTTGAGCGTCATTCTTAGGATTAATGCAAATGAGATGCACTGCCCAAGGTGCAATTGCTAGAGGCCAAATCATTCCCTTGTCGTCGTGAGACTGTTCGATAGCTGCCGCTGCGACTCTCGAAACTCCAATTCCATACGTTCCCATTACAAAGCTTTTTGCTTGCCCATCGCTATCGACAAAAGTAGCATTCATGGCTTTAGAGTACTTTTCGCCCAATTTAAAAATGTGTCCAACCTCAATACCTCTAGTGGCTCTTAGCTTATGGGATGCGTTTTCGGCATTTCCGTTAATCGCCGTATCGCCAGCCTTGGCTAAGCCAATGTCGATGTAGTTTGACACAGAAAAATCGCGACCGATATTTACATTTACAAAATGAAAATCCTTTTCATTAGCACCGGTAGTGCCATTGCAAATGCCATCTATGCTGCTATCGGCAAGAACTAGGAGGTTTTTTGCTAACTTTACTGGCCCTAGAAACCCAATCTCAACGCCTGTTAGGTTTTTAACCTCTACGTCGCTTGCAAGCGAAACGCTTAGGCAGTTTAAATGGTTTTTAAGTTTTACCTCGTTAACTTCCCTATCGCCCCTGATTAATGTAACTAGAAATTCCTCCCTATCCTTGTAAATGGCCTTGTAAAGGAGGGTTTTTATGATTCTATCTGGATTTAGGCAATCGAAGAAGGCGCAGAGTTCCTCAATTGAGCGAACATTGGGAGTAGATACTTTTTGAATCGCTAGTGGCGATTCTCCCCGACTGGACGTGTTTGGTATAATTGACTCAGCCCTTTCTTGGTTTGCTGCGTATTCGAGCTCATCGCAGATCAGAAAAACATCTTCGCCTGTGGAAGCTGTAACGACGAATTCTTGGGAACAACTTCCTCCAATTGCGCCCGAATCGGCCTCTACTAGAATAAAAAGCAGTCCGCAGCGAGCAAATATTTTTGAATAAGCTTCCTTCATCGCTAAATAGCTGCGATTCATGCCTTCTTCGTCTGCATCGAAGGAATAGCCGTCCTTCATTATAAATTCTCTGCCGCGCATTAGTCCAAAACGAGGGCGAATTTCATCGCGGAATTTGTCCTGAATCTGGTAAAGGTTAACGGGTAGCTGTTTATAAGACTCAACGAAGTGCGAGACTAGTTTAGTCATTACTTCTTCGTGCGTGGGGCCTAAGCAAAGTTCGGCACTTTTGCGATCTTCCAGGTGAAACAATAGGCCGTCGTTTACGTATTGATCCCAGCGACCACTTTCTTCCCAAATAGTTTTTGGTTGAACCATGGCAAGCATAGCTTCTTCTGCTCCCGCTTTGCTCATTTCATCGCGAATTATTTGGGAAATTTTGTCCAAAACTCTTTTTAGTGGTGGAGTATAGGAATAGATGCCAGCAGCCAGTTTGTGTATAAAGCCGGCCTGCGCCAATAAGCGATGTGACACTACTTCGGCATCAGCTGGTGGATTTCTAAGTGTGTGTATGAATGCAATACTCTGTTTCATAAGTTGAAGAAGTATATTTAGCGTTTCGTTCTTTCGCAACTGCTCGGTTCATTCTCTCACTTGATATGGCTTTTTGTTAGCTACCTTGCTTGACAAACCACCGATGGGTGTTTAAACAAGAAGAGCTTATTTAGTTGAATGACTAAATTAGAGCTGTTTTTCGGCTTTATCTATAAATAGTTTCAATTATTATAGTATCTTAGGATTTTTATTTTAGGTCTAAGATATATGGGTAAATGCGTAAAACTTATGCAATGTTAAATAATTAAGGAAGGAGAGGCATTAACTATGTCAAAGAAACTACGTCCTTTGCATGACAGAATAATTGTTGAACGTCTTACTGAAGACGAAAAAACTGCTGGAGGAATTATAATTCCTGATTCTGCTAAGGAGAAGCCACAAAAGGGAAAGGTTGTAGCGGTTGGGAAGGGAAAGGTAGCAGAAGATGGTACTATTAGGCCACTAGACGTTAAGAGTGGAGATACTGTTCTATTTGGAAAGTATGCTGGTACTGAGATTAAGATAGACAACGAAGAGCGCCTCATTATGAGAGAGGACGACGTTTTGGCAGTAATCGAGTAAGAGCTGCTGCTAATAACTAGTGTTTATTTTAATTAGTAATATTTTAACCCATAAATAGGAGATTTTAATATAATGGGAGCGAAGATTCTTGAGTTTGGTCTCGATGCGCGAGACGAAATGCTAAGAGGTGTGAATGCTTTAGCAGATGCGGTTTCAGTGACCATGGGACCTCGTGGCCGCAATGTGGTTATTGAGAAATCGTTTGGTGGCCCAACTGTAACAAAGGATGGGGTTACCGTTGCTAAGGAAATTGAGATTGAAAACAAGTTTGAGAACATGGGTGCACAAATGGTTCGCGAGGTTGCATCCAAGACTTCTGACGTAGCTGGCGATGGAACGACTACAGCTACCGTGCTAGCGCGTTCTATCTTTAGAGAAGGTTCTAAGATGGTAGCCGCTGGGCATGATCCAATGAGCATTAAGCGCGGTATTGATAAGGCAGTTATTGCGGTAGTAAAGAAACTGCACTCTCTATCTCGCGAGACAAAGACTCAGGAAGAGATTGCGCAAGTTGGCACTATCTCGGCAAACAACGATCCTTTTATTGGGAAGATTATTGCTGAGGCTATGGAGAAAGTTGGTAAGGAAGGCGTAATTACTGTCGAGGAAGCAAAGAGCCTGGATACTACGCTTGAAGTTGTAGAAGGAATGCAGTTTGACCGAGGATTTCTTTCTCCTTACTTTGTAACCGATCCAGATCGCATGGAAGTGATACTTGACGATCCTTACATTCTCATTAACGAGAAGAAGGTAAGCAGCATGAAGGATCTTCTTCCAATTCTCGAAACAGTAGCTCGCTCTGCAAGGCCGCTATTGATTATCGCAGAAGATATAGAAGGAGAGGCGCTCGCCACTTTGGTCGTAAACAAGATTCGTGGAACTTTGATGGTTGCGGCCGTAAAAGCTCCTGGTTTTGGCGATCGCAGAAAGGCAATGTTAGAGGATATCGCTACGTTGACGGGTGGAAAGTTCGTTAGCGAAGATTTAGGCATTAAGCTAGAGAGCCTAGACATCGATAGCCTTGGCCGTGCTAAGAGAGTAGTTATCGACAAGGACAACACTACGATTATCGATGGTGCTGGTGAGAAGGCTAAGATCGAAGGGCGAGTAAAACAGATTCGCACTCAGATTGACGAGACCACTAGCGACTACGATAGAGAAAAGCTACAAGAGAGATTAGCAAAGCTCGTCGGCGGTGTTGCAGTAATTAACGTCGGTGCTGCTACCGAGCTAGAGATGAAGGAGAAGAAGGCACGAGTTGAGGATGCCCTGCATGCTACTCGCGCTGCTGTAGAAGAGGGCGTAGTTACTGGCGGGGGCGTTGCGCTATTGCGAGCATTAGACGCACTTAACGATGTAGAAGCTAATGACGAAGAAAAGGTAGGAATTCAGATCGTAGCTCGTGCGCTCGAAGCTCCTATCCGCACTATCGTTACTAATGCTGGCCATGAAGCTTCGATTATTGTCGACAAGGTTCGCAATGCTAAAGGCAGCATTGGATTTAATGCCGCTACAGAGCAGCTAGAAGACCTAAGCAAAGCTGGCGTTATCGACCCAACCAAGGTAGTTCGCAGCGCGTTGCAGAATGCTGCTTCTGTTGCTGGACTGATGTTGACTACAGAGGCCTTAATCGCCGATAAGCCAGACCAGAAGGAGGCTGGCGCCGGTGGTGCTGGTGCTGCTGGCATGGGTGGTATGGGCGGCATGGGCGGTGGAATGATGTAATTCTATTTGCTGATGTCATGAACAGCGAACCGAGCGATAGGCATAAACCTTATCGCTCGGTCCTAAAAAGGGCCAAATTTATTTGGCCCTTTTTTATTGGCGTTGCGCCGTGGATTCTTGGCGGCGTCTTGCTCGGCGTTTCCTTTCTTTGTCCCAGCACGGTTTATAGTGCCTTCTTAGGTTGGTCATTTAGTCTGTTCTTTGCGACTCTCTATTTAATTGACGAGAGGCCGGCTTACTGCAAGCTTTTTTCTTTTGGTTTAGCTGCTCATATTACTACCTTTCACTGGTTAGCTAAGGTAATTTCCGTATTTGGAGAGTTTTCTGGTTTTTCATCTGCGATTCTTTTAATTTTATTTTCGGCTGTTTCGTCCTTTCAATTTGTAGCGATGAATGCCGTTTATCGTGGTTTAAGGCGGAACGCTTTTTTACTGCGCTATCAACTGTGTTTACCTTGTGCTTGGTTGCTGGCGGAAATAACGGTGCCAAAATTAGTGCCGTGGATGTTGGGACATACGCAGATTCGTTTCTCGTTGCTAGCGCAATTTGCGGATGTGGCAGGGGTGTCGCTCATTAGTTGGGTGATGCTTTGGTGTAGTAGTTGTTTAGTTTTTTTTATTAGAAGCCTGCTTTTACATCAAAGACAAGCAATTAATATAGGTAGCACATTGGCAGCAGCTATTAGTTTTTCACTCATTCTCGTTTATGGCTACATTCGAATTCAGCAAGTTAACGCAGCGGTTAATGCTTCTCCCAGTATTTCTTTACTCGTCATTCAGGGGAACTTGGATCCGTTGCGAGATTTTCATGCTAACAAAAAGGACATCAACATAGAAAAATACCGCCAGCTTTCAATTTCCTACATGCGCGACAAAGATGTTGACTTGTTGATTTGGCCCGAATCGAGTGTTGGGCATGATTACTTTGGTAGTGATGAAATTATCAACAAAGGTTCATCTCGAGATCCGTTCCCAGAACGCACAATGCCGATTATTTTTGGCGGTCAGACTCGTGTACTAAAATATCGTGATGGGAAGGACGCTTATTACAACAGCGCGTATCTCTTGGGCACTAATGGAGCGATTAAGGGAGTCTATCACAAGAATATTTTGTTTCCCTTTTCGGAGCGCATGCCACTTAGCGATTTGTTCCCAGTTTTAGAGAATCTACATCAAAAGAAGTTCATTATGCTTTCTGGAGGAGAAAGCAAACCATTAGAAATTAGGCTAACGGCATCTTCAGGTGAGCTAGTTGATTTAAAAATAGCGACTATAATTTGTTACGAAGATATGTGGACAAAGCCTTTTCGGGATATGGTGAGCAAGGAAGGCGCAAATTTATTGTTGGTGCTTTCAAATGATAATTGGTTCTTGCAATCGGTTGCATCACAGCAGCATCATTTAGTGGCTTCATGGCGTGCTATTGAAAACCGTAGATATTTGGTGCGAGCGACTAATAATGGAATTACAGCCGTTATTAATCCACTAGGAGAAACTATACACTCATTGCCGCCTTTTTTGCATTCCGGACTGTACGAATCGAATATACATGTTGTTGATATAAAATCGCCGTTCCACTTCATATCGCTACTTTTTTGATAGGCCAGCGTGGTATACCGTTTCCAAAAAGTAAGTTAAATATTTTACTTTTTGGAAACGGTATTTGTTGTTTATTGGCAAGTGCATACGCACTTGCTGTTTATACCATTTACAAAAAGGATTTTTGTAAATGGTATAAAGTGACTTGTTGGTAAACTACTGTTTAATGATAAGTTACTTTACGCTTTTAATTAACGGTGTTAGAGGATCTCTGTATAGGAAGTAACTCGGTAGTTAAGTGACTGTAGCGATCGCATTTAATAAACGATCATTTAAGTAAAAGGAGTTTTATTATGAACACTGGTAAATGGTTTTCTAAAAGTACTTTCGCATTATTTGCGTTTCTTTTTGCGTTTCCCCAGGTCGTATTTGCAGCGGGGTTTGTAACTATGGGTTCTAGTCCATCGGTAGAAGGTGGTTCAACTGTTTCTTCGGGCCAAGTTTTTTCGCTTCAAGTTGAGGCAGATCGCAGTTATGCCTGTACCGTTTTGGGAGATGGCACTGGAACAAACTTAGATTTGAGTGACACACTTAGTTACTCAGGTGGTACGTTAACTGGTAGATTTACTGGCAACATGACTCCAGTAGTTACCGAGGAGGGGACTCTTGGAGATAATAGGCTATCATTTACACCTACAGTGTCTGGTCTTCATACTATGACTTTAACTAACGCTGAGAGTGGCGGCGAGAATGCTAAGATCGAGTGCCAGGAGACGACTCTGTACGGCGGCTATAACACTAACGTAAGTGATTTTAACTTTCTTGAGTTGTTAAATACCACGAACGATACGGTTACTGCATTGGTTACTGCGATAAATTTTGATGGCACTGTGGTGATTGATCAGCAGAGCGTAAGCATCGCGGCAAATCGCAGAGCTGACGTTGACATACACACAGCGGCAGGTGCAAATAAGTTTGGCTTAATTATGGTCTCTCACAATGGGCCATTTGGAGCTTTGCAAGGTAGGGTTTCTATGTATTCTGGAACTACAAGCTCGTTTACGTTGGATGCATCAGTGGACCTCAATACTCGTGAGCAAGTTCTTTAATAAGAGCATTTTAGTTTGCACAGCTCTTTGTGGAGTTGCTTTTTTCTTGGCTCTCTCGATTAGTCCACAATCGAGAGAGCCAGAGGAGAGCACTAGGGCTGTTGCTGTTAAGCCGGTTGTTGTTGACGATGCCACGGGGTTCGATGGTACAGGAAGTAGTGCAAGTGATGAATTACCTGCCGCGGCTTCTTCCGTTCGAGATCTTGCGGTTGGTGTAAACGAGCCTGAGGTGGTAGTGGGACATGGCTTTGTGCCAGCCGTTGAGAACCAAAATACGGTCGACACTTCAGAAGTTGTCGTTAATGGCGTTCAAAAGATTTTTCCTTCTTCCAAGTTCGATTCTGCTAATAGTAATAGTTTAACAAGTCAATCTGTATCGCATCATTCGCAGGATGAGATTTTGGGTTTAGAAGACGTTGACGAAGAAGGCACTGACGACGCCTTAATCGAGGCCTTTAGGAATAGGGATTGGCCTGTTTCAAGGCGCTTTACGCCGGAAAATCTTAGGCGCGGCAAGGAAGAAGCTCTTAAGTTGGCCAAGCGCCACGAAGAAGTCATGCAGGAAAACAGGCGCAAGGAGGAAGAAAGACTTAAACAGGCGCCACCGCCAGTTGATCCTTATCTTGAATTGAGGCAAACACCTGGACAGGCCTTACCCCCTGATTCAGTCGAACACCAAGAAGAACGAGCGGCTCGTTTGCAGTCTTACATTGAAAACGCTGCGGTTTCGGCATCTAATAGGTAGGTTGTTTTAATAGGAAGTGCTTGAGCGATTGAGTATGACTGTGTTAGGTGTATTCGGTTGCTCGGTGAATTGAAATTGTTGAGAGAGTGGTGGTTGTGTTTGTTAATTGAGGCGGAGACATGTGCTTGCAAGTAGTTAGTGGGAAATTTTTTTAGCATTTGCTCTTAGAAGTTAACTTTGTAAAAAGGTGAATAGGGAATCATGATAGGAGTTTACGTTCTTACCACAATTCTTTCTTATTTCTTTCCAGTGTTTCCAGCCCTGGCGAACTCTGAGCCTGTAGAAGTCGCTGTTTCTTTTGATGACTTAAATGGTCTTGGCGAAGGTGCAAAGGTATTGGCTGATGGTCAGTGGGTAGGTGTTGTAAGTGATGTATTGCATTCCGAGAGCGATGCAGAAATTGGCGCGGTCAATAGCAATGGTGACAGCGGGGACGAAATTCAAGTCAGCGTAAAGATTAACCCGCTTTATCGCGATGTTCTTAAGCGTGGCACAGTTGGCCTCATTATGTCGCAGGTTTCGGTTTTTAAGGATAGCCCGGAAACTGTAGTAGAGTTGATAGTTCCTAAGAGTTCAAAACAAAACAAAGCGCTTGCCAAGGGAGAGGTAATAAAGGGTTACTCCTCTTATCTGGATTTTTGGGCGGCTAGCTAAAGAAGCTAAACAAAAAAATCAGTCATTTTTTTTTATTTCGACGATAATGCTACGCATGTGGTTTGTTAGAGGTGCGTTTTTTATAGGGAAGTTTTTTGTGCATGTCATCGTCGAAAAAAGAACTTGCAACTTTGTATGGCTTGGCTAGTAAAGTTGATTTACTTGCCAATAAATGGGATTTAGGCTCTGAGAAGGAGGCATGGCGACGTCTTGCGTCTTGCTCCTCAAGCGAAGCGAGGACACTAGTGCCATTGGAGCTAGCGGAAAGGTTTTGCGTATTGCCGCTTGCAGTTGTGTCTCAGTCAGCGCATCTAAGCATTTTTACCGCAGTTTTTCCCGAACCTTTCGATCTGGATATATTTCAGCAATTGCGGTTTGTCGTAAACATGGAAATAGAGGCAGAGTGCTATCATCGAGAAGTAATAATGCGCGCCATTCAGGCGGCTTATCGGCAAGATCGGAGCATCTTAGATAGCGCCTTAGAGAAAAGCAAATCTGCCGTCTGTAAAAGTTTAAACAATTATTCTGAAAATGCCGAAGTTAGAGCGGTTACGGATAGTCCTATACCTAAATTGCTCGAGACTATTATCGATCGAGGAATTGCGCTAGGGGCGTCTGATGTGCATTTCGATCCGACGGAAGAGAGAACTGCAATAGTTAGATATAGGATTGATGGGATACTTAGAACCGAGAGTGACTTTTTTCTTAACCCGCTTATTGCAAAAAATATTGCTAGAAGAATAAAGGTTTTAGCGGGGTTAGATATTACTAATGATGTCACTCCGCAGGATGGAGGGTTTAGCTTTAGCACGGTCGGCAGTCAATACAGGATTCGCGTTTCCCTGGTTTCTACTGTTAATGGCGAAAAGATTGTATTGCGACTTTTGGATCAGGCTGCTTTTGTAAGTGATTTTGATAGCTCTGATTCGCGGAGTTTTTTTTCTTCTCTTGGGCTTACCGATGAGCAGAGCGATATGCTTCGGTCTCACTTAGTTGTAGGAGGTGGAACAATTATTTCCTCTGGACCAACTGGCAGTGGAAAATCAACTCTTTTGCATAGAGCGTTAATCTATCTTAAGCAAAAACCATTAAACATCATTACTATCGAAGAGCCGGTGGAGCGAAAAATTAGTGGTGTTAACCAAGTGGAGGTATGCGCAGATAAAGGACTTGGATATGCACAGCTCCTAGGAAAATTATTGCGGCAAGACCCGGATATTTTGATGGTGGGCGAAATTAGAGACGAGCAGACCGCTCATCTGGCCTTAACCGCCGGTATTACTGGGCATCTAGTTTTGAGTACAGTGCATTGCTCTAGTTGCATAGAAGTGTTTCAGCGCTTGAGGCAATTGGGTGTGCCTTTAGATTTGATGCTGACTTCTTTAAAGTTAGTTATTAACCAACGTCTGATAGCGCGAAGTTGCGCGGATTGTGCCGTGCGAATAAAACCTTCACCTGTGCTAGGGCGTATTTTTGAACTCGACAGTAATATTTTGGTTGTTAGCAAGTGTTTAGGTTGTAGAAATTGCCAATATACTGGTGTTATTGGGCGCTTAGGGGTATTTGAACTGCTGCCACTTACTGCTGCAATAAAGAACTTCTTATGTCAAGAATCTATGTCTCAGGGTGGCGCAGTGGCACTAAAAGATTACGGTGGCTTCAATTCTCTTCGAAGACTAGCCTTTTCCGAAGGTTATAGGCCCTATGCCTATCAGGTAAGAGACGCTCTTTCTCGCGAATTAATATCGCAATGCGCTGCGCTTGAAGCGATTGGAATTTCGCCCGAAATCTTGGAGATGTCGGGAAACTAGTGATTTACTAACATTGATAGTAGGCTCAAAATATTAAGTGCGAGAAGGTATTAGTCGATTACCTTTTCATGCTGAATTTAACTAATAAAAACTCGGCTGCGAAGGGAGCTGCGTCCTGGAGTAGTCAAAAGAACGACATAGAAGTCTGCCATCGCAAGCTATTGCAATGCTTGGAAATGGTTCAGGTTTTGGTAGATAGAGCACAAACCTGCGAATCTAGGGTATGTTTGCTCGTCTTAGAGGAAGATCTGGACTCGCTGTTAAATGAAGCTGAGGATCACCTGTTTCTTGACAAGGATGTCGAACATTTTAGTTTTTTGTCCTTTGTTAGTCGAAGTGATACGGTAATTAAAGAAGCCGTAAGTATAATATCGACTAGCAATTGTGCTTAACTGATATATTAGCTTACCTTCAGCAACAAGAATAATAGCCCTCGCGATCGTCTGAAGGATTAATGCAAGAAACTAGCACTCCATTTAAAAAAACTAACGACCAGCTACCGTCGCATCTAGCGTTGCCGGCTGAGGTAATCATTAGGCACGGCTGTTCAAGTGAAACTGAAGACAGCGAATTGGCAATTGCTAAAGAGTTAAATGTTTCGCCAGTATTGGCGAGAATCCTGGTCAGTCGCTCCATCGCTACTGTCGCAGACGCGAGGAATTTTTTGTATCCCAATTTGCGCAGTCACTTGCCCGATCCGAGCGAAGTCAAGAATATAGAGAAGGCTGCTCGGCTTCTGCTAGAAGCGGTTGAAGATAATACGTTAATAACAATTTATTGCGATTTCGATGTCGACGGGCTCAGTGCGGGCGCGCAGCTTTATCTATACTTAGTTAGTTTGGGTGCTAAGGTTAACTATTATACGCCGAATCGCTTTGCCGAAGGATATGGCTTAGTAAGTTCGGCAATTGAAAAATGTGTTCGCGGGGGCACTGGTTTATTGGTTGCGGTCGATTGCGGTGTGACGAGTGAAAGGGAATTGGCGTACGCAAAAAAATTAGGACTAAAGACCATTGTGCTTGACCATCATCAAATGCACGCCTTGCCCCCTGCTGATATTTTAATAGATCCTGTGCAAGACGGTTGTCCCTTTGGAAAGCATCAGTTGTGTGCGGCAGGCCTCGTATGGATGTTGTTGATAGTCTTGCGCAAGGAAGTGAGCGTCCGTTGGAAGGAAAAGCTTGAATCAAAGGGCCTCAATGTTCCTGATCCGAAAGACTTTCTAGATCTCGCAGTTTTGGGGACCATATGCGATATGGTTCCTCTTACGGGGCTAAATCGGCTGATAGCTCATAGAGGTATAGAGGCGCTACGCAATACTAGCCGTCCTGGATTAATAGCACTAAAAGAAGTTGCAAGTGTTTCCAAAGGCAGATTAAACGCTGGGCACGTGTCGTTTGCAATGGGGCCACGTATTAATGCGGCTGGCAGGTTAGATGATGCTAGTCAAGTTTTTGAGCTGTTGACTACTGGGAACGCCAATAGAGCGAAATCTCTTGCGCAGTGTGTTAGTAAGTTAAATGACAAACGCAAAGCTATCGAAGAAGACATGAGGCTTGCTTGTCTTGAAATGATTGCCAAAGAGGAGCGTTTTAGGGACGTTCCAGCCTTTGTGTTGTTTGGCGAGGATTTTCACTTAGGTGTTGTTGGCATTGTGGCGCAGCGGGTAGTCGAGCATTTTAATCGCCCAGCTGCGGTGATGGGTTATGGTGAGACGGAATGTAGAGACGGTAGAAAGTTGATTATTCGTGGATCTGTGCGCAGCATTAAGGGTTTCGATGTAGCTCATGTCTTGCAGCGGTTAGACAGCATTTTACTTAAGCATGGGGGCCACGCTGCTGCAGGCGGTTTTTCGTTATTGCCGGAGAATTTGGAGAAATTCGAGACTGAATTTGTGGCGTTGGCTAGGGCGCTGATTACTTCAGAAATGTCTAAGAGGACTAGGATTGCAGATGTTCAGGTTACTTTTGATGAGTTAACTTTTGAGCTTGTCGATCAGCTGCGAATGTTAGAACCATACGGCATACAAAACCCTCCGCCTCTGCTAGTTACGGAGGGCGTTATGGTTGAGTCGGTTCAAAGTCTTGCCAATGGACATTTGAAACTAAGATTGAGCGATGGCAGCAATAGCCTCTTTGCCCTCGCCTGGCGCTTCCAAGGCCATCCGTTATTGGTTAAAGGAAAGAAGGTAAACATAGCTCATCACCCTGAGATTAATTCTTATGGTGGGGTATCAAGTGTGCAACTTAATGTTAAAGAGGTTTGGCGGTAACGCTAAGGGTTTTTTGGCTATAAGTGGTAATTTGCGGATGAGCTAAGGGAAGAGCGGCAGAGAAGCCAAGGAACAACCTCTTATGAGTCCCTCCGCACTTCTTTTCGAGATTTTTTTTAGACGCGCCCGCTGGCGTTTTGTGATTCTTGTCTTTTCCTTAATGAGTTGTTTTTTGGGACTATGTAGTCCCTTTTTGCAGCAAATTTTTATCGATCGCATCGTTGGTGTTCGCCAAAGTAGCGGATTGCTTTCTCAGTTCTACGCATTTGATCTTCACCCACTTTTGTTGCTTATGTTTTCCTTTTTCACCTTCGCGTTTGGGCAAGGCTTCTATTTTGCCTCTTCTTTTTTTGGTCAGCGCGAGGCCATTGAATTCCAACAATATCTCTCGCGGCGAATCTACAAGAAGACACTTGAGCTTCGCCACGAGAATCTCACGGGGAGAGGGGGAGGAGATCTCATAGCCCTTTATGCTACCGACGTGGCGGCGGCTACAATTTTTTTGGATCAGACGCTGGCAAATGGCGCATCCGCACTTTTTCCCATTCTCTTTGCACCTGTGGCGCTCTATTTTCTTTTCGACCTTCCTCTCGGTGGAATTTTGTCGTCTATTCTGCTCGTTTTTGTCATTAGCTCCGTCTTTGCTCAAAGACAGTCACGGTTTTTTACGAAATTTAAGCAACTGGCAGCTGAACGCATAGCCGTTGTCAATGAGTGGGTACTCAATATTCGAAGCTTGAGAATTCTGGGATGGACTGAGCCTTTCGAAGCGAAGATACGTGCCAAAAGGGAGGAGGAGGTCAACAACCGCATAGCGATGGTGACCAATGGACAATCTATGACTTCTCTGTCTTCAACTGCTACATTTTTTATCAACTTGGTTGCTCTTTACACACTGACGCGGTCACAGTCGAATTTCTCACCTGGGCAAGTTTTAAGCCTCCTATGGATCTTGGGTGTTTTTTTAAATAGACCCTTTCGCCAACTTCCCTGGTTTTTTACGATGAGTTTCGACGCGTGGACCTCGATACAACGGATCTGTGCGTTCTTATCATTGAGGAATTCGACCAAGAGATTAACTTCTATAATCCAAAGCGTTGAGCCGAATTGCGACGTGACCAATACGCGGATAAGAGTCACTGGTCTTTGCCTTTCTTCTGGCGGAAAGGAGATATTGAAAGATATTGATTTAGCAATTGAGCCTTGCGAATTTGTAGCCATCGTCGGAGAGGTAGGAAGTGGCAAATCCCAGCTCCTTCTTGCGCTAATGGGGGAGACAAATGCCACCATGTCAACTTATGACATAGGAGGCAAATCGGTTCTGGGATTACCACAGGAGCAGATTTGCAGGTATTTTGGTTACATTCCCCAAGAACCATTCATTATGAGTGCAACCCTTAGTGAAAATGTAATTTTTAACTATGCTGCTGACGAGGGAGAAGCCGGCAATAGCGATAAGGTTCAACAATCCCTTACTGCCGCGCACTTTTGCCCTAGGCAGGAGCAACTCCCTCAGGGTCTAGAAACGGAGATAGGTGAACGTGGGGTTAACCTCTCTGGTGGGCAACGACAACGAGTCGCGCTCGCACGAGCTGACTATTTTGATCGCCCCATTCTTCTACTGGATGACCCACTTAGTGCGATTGATGTGCGGGTAGAGAATTTTTTGACCCATGACTTGTTGCTGGGTCGTTGGAAGGACAGGACGCGCCTTCTTGTAACTCACCGGCATTCTGTATTAGACAAAGTCGACCGGATCCTCTTTTTGAGTGAGGGGAAGATAGTAGCTCAAGGATCCCTAAAGGATCTCACGGCCAACTCGCCAGCGTTTCGCGAATTCGTCAAAGCTCTCATTACGTCCAAATCGAACCCTTTGCCCTCTCAATTATCTGGCTATTCCGAAATGAAGGAATTTAGTCCATGAGCAACCGTCAGCAATTTATCACGGACGAGCACCATTTTAGCGGCAAATACAGTAGACGCCTTCTTCAAACACTCCATGCTAGTTATCAGCCTTTCTTGTTGCCCCTTGTGGGCTTTATGTTTTTAGGATTTGTTGCTCGTCTCCTGTTTTTATCTAACGCAAACCTTATTGGTTATTGGATCGATGGCCAGTTCACGAAGGAACATTCATCAGACTGGCTTCGGATCTCGAATTGGGCACGCAACTGGAATGCTCAGGATTTTCTTGCAGTTCTCTTACTACTAAACGTGAGCGGATTTATTCTTATATTAGTCTATCGGATTTGCTTTTCACGCCTCTCCTGCAAAGCCGTTAGCCGGCTTTATGATGAGGTAACATACCGCACATCGAGGTATTCGATCTCTTTTTTTGACCGCACGCCTACGGGCCGGGTGGTTACCAGGTTTGCCAGTGACTTTAACAATGTCTTTAGGATCTTTGGTGGGCCATTGGCTGAGTTTCTTAGCATTGTTTTTGATATGGTTGCTATAATTGGGCTTATTACCCTAGCGCACCCGATCTATCTCGCAATTATTGGTGTGATTGCAACCGGAGACTATCTCGTCTATCGGTTGCATAGAGATTCATTGCGCCGTGAGCGACGCTCATTAGCCTTTTTTCGAGCACCCTCAATCGCTCATTTTGCAGAAAGCCTTCTAGGCGTTCGCAGTATTCGCACCTACTTACGCCAATCAACTTTTGAAAACCGTTTTGCTCGATTAGATAATGAATTCTCTACACAAAAGCTCAAAACTTTTCAGAAGGTAACTCTATTTGCTTACAAGATGAACATAGTTTCAGGGCTTTTCTTGCTTTTTACCGGAGTGTTCGCCTTTTATTTACAGAGCAGGGGGATTGTAAGCGTTGGTTCCATAGGAGTAGCGATTACTTTTGTTACCATAATGAGCAATACATTGCAGATTTTCTTTGAATGGCTAGCCCAGCTTGAAGAAGCTCTAACGGGCATTGAGCGCCTTGATCAATACTTGCACCAACCGATCGAATCGGGCGGGTTATTGCCGAAGGTTGCCGAGTTTCCTACGGAACACTGGGGAGCTCCCTCTTCGAATATGCCGTTGCCACTAAGTCAGGACTCGAAATTCGTTGTTCCAACTGCCGCCCAAATTACTGTTTCTAACCTGTGGTTTCGCTATCAGCCTCATTTGCCATGGGTGTTAAAGGGGATTAGCTTTACGGTAGCAGCTGGCGAAAAACTCGGTGTCGTGGGTAGAACGGGAAGTGGTAAATCATCGCTTGTGCAAGCTCTTTTCTACCTCTATCCATTTGAACGTGGTGAAATAAGTGTCAATGGCTTGGCCCCGCTCCTTAACGCTTCCGAGACCACACAACCGAACCGAATCTATCTTCACACCTACCGAAAGTATTTTTCGCTCATTACTCAAGAACCGGTTCTCTTCAATGCCAGTCTCAGAGAGAATTTGCTCATGGGAACGATTGGCGTGTCTGATGACGAACTTCTTCTTTCCGCACTCGATAGGGTAGGGCTACTTGATTGGCTTGAGGCGCAAGCTGAGGGACTGGATTTTATGATTCAAGAGAAAGGACGAAACATTTCTCAAGGAGAAAAACAGAAAATCTGTATGGCACGTTCTCTATTACAAGATTGTCCCGTGGTTATTTTTGACGAAGCCACCTCAGCCGTAGATCCACAGAACGAGGAGATGATGGTCAAAGCCAGCAACGATTTCTTCCGCCACCGCACTCAAATTATCATTGCTCACCGACTCTCAACGCTCGAACGCTGCACACGCACTCTATGGCTGGAAGAAGGACAGATCAGGATGATTGGACCAACTCAAGAAGTTCTTTCACAGTTTGAATCTGGGTTTACTAAAGTATCAAATACACGCCAATAACGACTACGTTGGCTCAGCATGTGCGGATTCTAACGTGTGTAAGTTTTCTAAAAAGAGGGGCTAGTGAGGGGGGGGCTAGTGTATATCAACTTTTTTCCCTGTAGCCGAAATGAGCATAGAAAATCCATTTAGAGAAACAATATTGGACTATTTGAAGCCCGCATTGAGGGTAATCGCGATGGAATTCCTTCATTTCGCACCATCTCTGTCCT
>JADLFC010000080.1 GCA_020845775.1 Deltaproteobacteria bacterium | reverse complement strand
TACTTTCACGACTAACGCTCCCATCGTCTTCGGTAATTACAATATCGACATCATAACTTCCTTGGGGAAACGCCACGGTATTTATTTCCTGGAGTCCGTAATCGAGCACCTGCGAAGAGAGCAATCGTCCGCCGCGAAAAAAATCAACGCGCGCATGCGATGGCACAAAAACTTCAAGTTTACTTCCCCTTAGTAAGCTTTGGTTTGTAATTATATTTTCCGACGTTTGAACACTTAGACCCACAAAATCATTACTGGAAGTCAAAAGTTGTCCATCCGTCCGAAGGAGACCGATGTTTGTTTCAAAGTCATCGACAATCCCATTTGCGGAAAATTCTGTAAACTCGTAATCGTCATTCTGGACGTATGTCCCGTTAGCGTTTAACCAATATTTACTAAGGCTAGCAATTGTTTTGTGCGTTAAAGCCATATCCATAGCCGTATCGAGCTCGCCCGCTGCGGCATAGTGAACAGATTGCTGCAACGAAAATTTGCGCTCGGGATTTGGTAGCGTATCGTCGAGAACTAGCGAATGTCCAGTAAGAAGACTAGGATCTATATTGAGGATTATTTGAAACGTGTCCAGATCGTAATGCACACTCCCAATATTTTCGATCGACCGCTTTTTATGTATTCGGCCTGAGACAAGCTCGACAATCGCTTGCTTGTCTTTTGTTTCTGACAACTGCTCCACCAAATCATTTGGGTTAGGAACTTCAAACCAGTTCTCCGTAAAGTTCACAAGTATTGTGCCACGCTGAGTATCGGCGAGATACAGATCGAACAACATGCTCTCAGGTTCATACTCATTTTCGACAGCGGTTGGTTCGGACTCGAACTCTTCAAGTTTGTGAATTTGTATGCTTGCTAAACCAGATTCTTTCGAGGCACTTCCTTCCTCGGAGTTTACTGACTCCGAGCTCGGCTTGTCGTCTAAGAGTGACGAACTGCTTGCCTTGGGAAAAGCATCACTGGCACGAGAAGTGGGATACTGCGGCTGCAGCTCATGCTTGGATTCCTCTGTTGCTTGCGTTTGCGTGAACTGAAATGCGTCTGCAATCTCTATTTCAAGTTGATTAGTGCTTGTGTCTAAAGAAATTGACGCAAATCCTTCTATGCTTTTTTCATCAAATATTTTCCCAGAAAAAAAGCTAATAAACTCACTTTGTCGTTTTAGTCGTGGCAGGAGACTGAGCAAGTAAGTCGGATCTACTACTTGAAACCAGTGCTTAGATAACCGCAATATTAGCTGGCCTTTAAGTTGCTGATTGAAGTACACATCCACCGTACTTTCGCGTTGAGATTCCTCCTTTGTTATTGTCGCGGTTCGCCACGATGACAAACTTGGCATTGCCGTTTCCGTCTGAAGGTTATTAGGCGAAATTCGATTGTCCTCCAAAAGAAAAGAAGAATGTATATTTATCGTTATATATTTAAACTTAGGATTATAGACTATAGAGCCCACACCGTAGTCGACTCGCGAACCCTCAATTAAACCAGAAAACAGCGCTCGGAAAATCTTTGGGGCCTTGGTCGACGGTAGCTGTTCGAGAATTTCGTCTGGGTGGACAATCTCGAACATACCCCCTCCGTGACGAACCAGTACAGAGCCGTAGGTGTCGTCATCTAACAGTAGCGAAAATCGCTCAGGCTTAAGTTTAGTTGCCGCACCTTCATCAGCCCGAGCCGAGACATGAAAAACGCAGGAGAGAACTACGGTAATAATCCAAAAAAACCGCTTCTTTTGAACCATAACAAGTCCATCTCATCTGGAACAAACGAAAAATACGCCGTTCTTTTAATGGGTATTAACCGTAGTTTAGTAGTAAATTTAAGCTCTAAAAACCCCAGTAATTACGATGCTCTGTCAATGAGCGTCGGTGCCGTGTAGACGCCCATGAGACCAAGACACTTAGGGCCATTAAACAAAATGCTTACTGAATGATTGCGTGCTATATATTGTGCTCAATGCGAAGCAAGATGGCAGCTTAGCAATAGATATGGCTCAACTATTATACCATTTACAAAAATCCTTTTTGGAAACGGTATAGCTGCACACACATTTTGTGTTTCCAGGTGAGTTGCGATGAAGGATAATGCTTGTATTTTTAGACTTGGGAGTTTGTTTTGTAGAGCGAGCATCTTTTTTTTCGTCGTTGCATCGCACTATGCCGCGGCACACGCCGCAACAGACGGCACGCTCGGGCCTACATCTACTGGTTCTCTCTCGATAACTATTACAATTCCTCCTCGCGTTCGCATTTCTAATGTAGCGGACCTAGCACTTGGAACTTTCACTGGAACTGGCGATAAAACTGCTGCGGATGATGTTTGTATCTACACCAATGACCCAGCTGGTACTTATCGCATAACAGCAACGGGTAACGGCACTGGTGGAGCTTTCACCGTAAATGATGGTGCGTCTAATGAGCTCGCCTACTCACTTCGGTGGAACGACCAGACTGGCACTACCGGCAATGTCCTGCTGACATCGGGAACTGCGCTTACCGGCCAGAGCGGAGCAAACACCACTGCGAGCGATTGCGGTGGCAGCAATACGGCAAACATAGAAGCTACTATAACAGAAAGCGAACTAAGCCTCGGCGAAGCCGGATCGTATTCGGGAAATGTGACGATCCTAGTGGAGCCTGACTAGAGCAACACTTCACAAAGGGCGTGTGTCTGGAAAACTAGCGTTTTCCAGACAGGCCAATTACTGTTGCTCGAGAAGTTCCTCGAGCAGTTTCTCGCGTTCGCTATCCTCGTCACTGGGCTTTTCGCCCGCTGAATTATCTCTGTTATCGCCTTGAGACTTACCTGTTGCGGCCATATCTACGTCTGCGGTAGTTGCAGCCATGGTTGCTGCTGAAGTCGCCGACGCCGTCGGTACCTCGTTAACGACTACAGCATCACTTGGCTTTTCACTAGCGTTACTAACCGCTGCTGGTGGAGTCTTTTCCCCCTGCTTTTCAAGACTAGCAGTTCCTTCAGATCCAGCCTGCTCTGACACTGCCGATTGAGGCGCACTTTGCTTAAAGCCATGCTGCCTAATAAACTTTTTTGGCAACTGCTCGCGCTTAATAATTAAGCCTGCTGGAATTACGATGACCTGTCCAATTTTTAGATTGGTCGCCTTAATTCCAGGATTAGCAGCCTCAATTGCCGTCCAGTTGGCAACCTTACCAGTGTACCATGCTGCAATTAATCCTAAAGTTTCACCCTGAAATTGAATCGTATGCTCGAGATCTGGAGCCCTCACCTCTTCTTGTGGCTGTGGAGCAACCGGAGTTACCTTTTTAGCGCAAGCCGTCATTGCAAACACCGGCAAAATAACTAGCAATAATAGACTGCTCTTTGTGGCTAACAAATTGCATTTTGTTCTAACCATTTCCATCTTTCTTATCCCCTATCAAGATTCACTCGATCTACAGTGCGATACATATCAATATAATCGACCCCAAACCAAACTTAATATAGCTAATTAATATACTTAATCGACAAGTTCCTCAACGGCCTTTAAATCCCCGCTATGACCTAGCACTTCATTTAATACTGTTTTTACTACCTTATCTTCTTCAACCTCCAATCTCCGCTCGAGAAAGGCTCTTGCCTCCGGCTTGCCTGTTTTCGCAAGAGCTTTAGCGGCATAGCCACGAACCAGATAATTCTCGTCCTCTGCGAGCGACGTAAGAGCACGAAAACCGTTACTGCGCTCCCAATGTGGTCGTAACGACAAAGCGGTCGCCACTGAGACGCGAATTAGGTCGCTACCACTAGCCGCCAATGTGCCTAAAATTTCTGTAAATTCTTCTCCAGTTCTCTTCCCAGCCTCAGAGATTAAAATTCGCCTCTCCTTAATCCCCATCTGCTGAGAACGAAGTAAACTAGCCAATAGTTCATCGTCATATTCTCGTACTTCCGAGAGCTTAATCTTTTCATAATCGACAGGTGGCGCTGACGCCTGAGAAAGCCTTTCCTCGCTTGCCTCATTTGAAATCGCCGATGTTCTACTAAAAGATAATGCCCCAACAATAGTAACTCCAATGGCGATAGCACAAATAGTAACGACTATCTTTAACTTCCTAAACAGCCCTAAGGAACTAATCTCCTCACTACTAGGATTGCTCTTACCTCGAGCATTCTCCCTCCCCTCTGGCGTAGCGCCTCCGCCCGTGACTCCAGCCGAAGATCGCGAAGCAAACAATCGATCGTCATTCAAGGCAGTCCTGCCCTCTGTCGCAGATAGTTGAGATTTCTCCCTCGCCCGAATACTCCATTCCACCATTGCCCGCAAACCAGATCGCTTGCTTAAATCTAACTTTTCAGCCCTATCTACTTCCTTTCGATCCCCCTCACCGCCAATGTTCTTGTTGGCATTCGCATTTGGCGAAAAACCGCCAAGCAAACCACGTCCATCCACCATAATGTCCAACACCTTTCCCAAATCGCCCACAAACGCCAGAGCACTTGAATAGCGCTCCTTGGGATTCTTGGCCAAAGCTCTATGTAAAATGCTCTCTACCTCTGAACTAAGCTTTCGTCCCGAATGAGAAAGTGACACCGGTGCCTTATGCAATATGTTATTAGCAACCGTAGTAAAATCCTTTGCCCCAAACGGCAGACGCGCAGTAAACATCTCAAACGCAACTACGCCCAGCGCAAAAATGTCAATGGCATCATCTACCGCTTCACCGCGAATTTGTTCTGGCGCCATATAGTCCGGAGATCTTGGAACTGTGTCTACTGACGGCACGAGCGAAGTCATAAAGCGCATTAACCCAAAATCCAGCACATGTACCTTATGGTTCGCATCAACGATAACATTGCTCGGCTTAATATTGCCGTGCAACACTCCGCGACTGTGTGCATAATCAATTGCACTCGCTATCTGACCCAAATAGTGCAACAGTTCCTGATTGCCAAATCTATTTCGCCGCGAAATCATGGTCTCGAGCGATTCACCTTCGGCATACTTAGTCACGATAAATAAAGTTCCATCGTCTACGTACCCTGAGTTAAGAACGATAACGATGTTGGGGTGCTTTAACATACATACACTAGTTGCAACCTCTTTAAAGCGACCTATTACTTCTGCATCGGTCGCCTTTCCCCTAACCTCGGTCACACGTATGGCCTTTAGCGCCAGAATCTCGCCAAATTCTGTGTCCCTAGCCTTATAAACGGTTCCAACCGGACCGTGCCCGCAAATAGACACTATTTCGTATTTGTCGATATAACGTGCATTCATCTCCCTTGGCCCATTGGGTTTAATTACTACTGGCGTCGCATTTATACCGTTTCCAAAAAGTAAGTTAAATATTTTACTTTTTGGAAACGGTATTTGTTGTTTATTGGCAAGTGCTTACGCACTTGCTGTTTATACCATTTACAAAAATCCTTTTTGTAAATGG
>JADLFC010000079.1 GCA_020845775.1 Deltaproteobacteria bacterium | reverse complement strand
TATACCGTTTCCAAAAAGTAAGTTAAATATTTTACTTTTTGGAAACGGTATTTGTTGTTTATTGGCAAGTGCTTACGCACTTGCTGTTTATAGCATTTACAAAAATCCTTTTTGTAAATGCTATAAACCAAAAAAACATCAGCTAATTGCATTTTGATGAGCATTATAGGAATTTCGATTGCTTTTTGTGTTCTCGTCATTGGGGGATGCGATCAGATAAATCAATCAGTCACTGAACTTGCTGCTATGGCGTCTCTGTAGCGAAGAATTCTCGCTGGTGTGCCAGCTACGATCGCCCGCTCTGGCACGTCACTATTTACGAGCGAATGTGCGCCAACTATGGCATCGCGACCTATTGTCACTCCGTCTAGAATCGTTGCGCGAGTTCCAATCCAACTGCCAGCGCCAATCCTAACTCCACCACGATTTTCAACCGGCTGCTCTATAAGAGGCATTTCGCTAGCATCTATGCTATGGTTTCCCGGCCCTATATATACATAAGCTGCAATCAATACGCTGGAACCTATGTCTATTCCGCTACTCGTGGCAATCCGACAATGACTGCTAATGTTTACAGCATCGCCTAGCGAAATACTTGCATCCTTTGCCGAAACGATCGAATGCCTGCCAATGAATACGTTATTTCCAATCTCAATTCCCGCGCTGTTCTTATTACTAACAACTCGCACATCTAAAGTAACATTGTCGTCTATTACGACATTACTCCCAAGTGCTATTCTATGCGGATGACGGACAGCGACTGAACGTCCAATTATACTGCCATGCCCATAGGCCTTTACAAAGCGTGGGAAAATTAGTTGCCGCAACCCTAAACCAAACATCGTAGGTAAGTTTAGCAAAAACAGGTTATACAACTCAAAGCAGAAAAACTTACACCATCCCTTCTCGCCCACACTAAGACTCTTGTACGACGCAAGTCTAGAATGAGAGCTAGCCGCAAAGCGACGTTGTTGTGGCGTCATTGCTACCGATTTAGCAGCGCTTTCTCTAGCTTCGCCATTAGCGGTTGTTTTATCAAGTAACTGAGACATATATTTAAAGATTAGCATACTGCTTAAACATACACCAGTTGACCATAATAAAATGAAGTGACAGTCTATCAAGCAAACTCTAGATTCTTGAGCAACTTTTCAACGATGAATAAATTTTCTTTGCGCACTGCGGAACTTTTTAGGGAGCCACTTAAATCTCCTGCTCGCATCTCTAAAAGTCCACAAATTTCCGACCCACCTCGAGCTTTGAGAGCACTCGCTAGCATAGTAAACAACGATTTATGTCATCGCTGCGGAACATGCGTAGGCATTTGTCCAACAGATGCATTAGATATAGATTACTGCGAATATCCTTCAATAAAGAACCTAACTGCGTGCACGGATTGCAATCTATGCGTAAAGGTTTGCCCCGGAGATGAATTTAAAGCTCAGGAAATCGCCGGTGAATTCTTTGACTGTCAGTATGACATTAACGACATACATGGATTTTTCACCTCTGCCTATCTTTCGCATGCAACTGATAACAGAATCCGCCAAGAGGCAACGAGTGGCGGGACAGTTACAGCGTTATTGGTTCACTTGCTCGAAAGCGGCGCAATCGATGGCGCAATTGTAGTGTCCTCCGACGAGAATATTTTATGGAAAGGCAAACCAATCCTTGCTCTATCAAAAGAGGAAATTTTAGCGGCCACAAAGTCAAAATATTCCATAGTGGGAACAAATTCCGTTCTAAAGACAATTCGCAATCGCGACGGGCGTTATGCCGTCGTAGGGTTGCCGTGTCACATTCATGGAATTCAAAAGGCAAGGCTCCTAGACAAAAGGATTTGCGATCGAGTAGTGCTGACTATCGGCTTATTGTGCCATGCAGCTATAGAACACGATGCTTTTGAGGTAATCTGGCAAAGCCTCGGCGATTACCGCAACGATGCAAAAAAATTTATTTCGCGAGTCGGCAAACATCCAGGGACTCCTCACGTGGTCTTAGCAGATGGCTCGCTAATGCCAGTTTACTTTAGCAAAATGCGCAAATTTCGCCCGACCTCTATGGATATGATTAATATCCTCTACCGCTTGTTTACCCCGGCGCGATGTTTAACGTGTTACGATGCGACAGCAGAATTTGCAGACATTGCAGTGGGAGACCCTTGGATGAAATCTCCCGCCTCAGATATCGATTTCTATGAAGGCTATAGCTACGTGCTCACTAGAAACAAAAAAGCACAAGAGCTTCTTGAAAAAGCCGAGAAAGAGAAAGCTTTGAAACTCATTCCCCTTAATCAAACTGCCGCCAGGACTTGCAATCGAATAATGGGCAAAGAAAAGCGCTTAAGAGCTTTTCGTCTATTGACGACGCGCAAGCGACAAGGACTACCTATACCTAACTACGGATTTCTCCCATCCAGACCAAAATTCGCAGATCGCATCCATACAGAACTAAATCTACTTTCGCACTTATTTTGCTTTGCAAAGAAAGGAAGGCGTTTACTACTGCGAATTATGTTATCGCCGGCCGGCTATCCATTGCTTTGGCTAAATCACCTGAGACGAAAATACATAATGAAAAAGTAACTCTTCCTTT
>JADLFC010000078.1 GCA_020845775.1 Deltaproteobacteria bacterium | reverse complement strand
TCAATGTTCTTAATGATGCTCCAGGTGCTCGTGTCAATAATGCTGATGAGGCCTTGTTTTAGGTTGGGGGTCGCCATGACGCGCTTTCCTTGGTAGGTCCACATAATTCCCGAGCCCAAGTGCGGCATGCCCTCTAGTTTAAGTTTCTTAACTAATTTGCCGCTTGCTAGTTCGATTACCGAGCACTCTCCTGTGCGGCTTGCTCCTAAGATGTGTTTAAAGTCATCGTCGAAAAAAAAGTCGTCAAGCACGTTACTTAGCGCAATGCGGCGGGTGGAAAAGAAGTGGCTACCAGTTTTGGTTGGGCTATGCCTATACGAAATCTCCCACATTTCAGGAACGTCCTTAAGCGCTACGACAAAACTTTGTTGCGGGCCCGCATCATAGACCGCACTCACGCGCGAGGTAATGCCGTCTTTCGAGGCTACTGGGAGGAACTCGAGCAGGTTAAGAGTTAGGGCATCTAAAATGACGACGGTGTGAGGGAGGTAATTTCCTACTATTAGATATTTCCCGTTTCTTGAGACTGCAATGTTTCGGGTGTTAATGCCGGCACGAACCTCCGCGATGGTCTTAAAGTTATACACATCAAAAATGCTAATCCACCCATCGCGCGAGGCTAGATAAGCGAATCTTCCGTCGGGCGAATACTTTATGCCACCGTGAAGGGCCGGTCTGGTGGAAAAGCGATGAAGAACGGAGAAGTTATCGCCATCTATGACGCTTACATGTTGATCCCCCAATTCAACTGCTAAAAATATATTTAAAATATCGCCCTGATAGATTGGCTTTGAGGGTAGCTGCGATATGTCGTGATAAATAACGCGAGAAGAGTTAATTTGCTTCTCGCCCCAGCTGGGAAGGGTGGCTAGAGGCTTATAGATATACTCGGTGAGTGCGGCAATTTGTTCCTCGCTTAAAGTGTTCTTAAAGGCAGGCATTTGCGTAGCAATGGCGCCATCGCGAATTTTTTTTGCGGCGAGCGGTTTAGGGGTTCTTTCCAGACTTTCCGGCAGAAGGGCTGGCCCCATTAGTCCAAGGCGCCCTTCTCCATGGCAGCTAGCGCAGTGCGATTGGTAGAGTTCGTTAACCGATGTCTCATTTTCAGCCCAGAGGGGAGATGAAGAAAAAAGTATAGCGGTGGCAAATAAGGCAAGGGAAATAGAAATATAATAGAGACGAATCTGCATTTCACTTAATCCTTTTAATGGCGTTAGAAGTAAGGTAATTGCTTGCTATTTCCACGACTAGGCTAGTTAGCTCCTTAGCACAACCGAGATGAGGAGTCATGGCAATTTTAACCTCTGGGTACTGTGTCTGCTTAGACGACAGAATGCTGGGAATGTCCTGAGCTACGTGCTTGCCTGGAGCAAGGAAGTAAGGAAAGACTATAATTTGTTTAGCTTGATTCTTAGCTAAGTAATCAATAGCGGTCGATAAGCTGGGTTGTGATATCTCGAGAAAACTTAGTTCTACTACGTCGAAGCGGTTTTTAACTTCCGCCCTTATGCGCTCGATTAGTTGGCGCACTTCTTCATTGGACTCTGGGCGCTTACTTCCATGCGCCACAAGTAAGAGGCAATTCATCTCAATTAATGAGTGTAGGAGTTTGGCTCATCCCCAACTCGCCCATAAGAGATACATTTCCCACCGGCGATATCGAGCTTGCCGTACTTTTCGAGAAACTGCACGACGTTTCCAATGACGATAAGGGCCGGTGATTGAATATTGTGCTCCTTGGCGAGTTCCGGGAGCTTTCCCACCCAGGCGGTGTAAACTTCTTGGGTAGGAAGCGTGGCATCTTTTATAATCGCCGCTGGCACAGATGCGCCATTCGGATTCTTGCGACAGATCTCCCTAACGAGCTCGTCAATAATGGTTAAGCCCATATATACGACATAAGTTCTTTGAGTGAAGTCTAGAGAACGAAACCGTGAGTAGTCTCCGTTTTTCTGTCGGTGACCGGTAATTAAGGTAACTTCCGATGCATATTCGCGATGGGTTAGCGGAAGCGCGAGAGCAGCCGCTGCTCCCAGCGCAGCGGTTATTCCAGGAATTATCTCGCAATCGAGTCCTAGGCCCATTAGTGCCTCGTATTCTTCGCCACCACGGCCAAATATCATGGGGTCTCCCCCCTTTAGTCTGCCAACAATTTTCCCTTTCATGGCGCTATGCGCAATGAGAGAATTGATATCGTCTTGCGGTAAGGAGTGATTGCCCTTGTGTTTTCCTACGAAAATCTTTTCGGCTCCCGGTTTGCAATGACCTAAAATTTCGTCGCCAACCAAAAAGTCATAGAGCACTACATCGCAAATAGATAGAGCTTTAACAGCTCGAATGGTAAGTAGGTCGGGGTCTCCAGGCCCTGCCCCGATTAGAAAAATCTTACCTTTAGGGCTATGCTGGTAACTCATATTTTAAAAATACTATAGTGAAAAAAGATTTCCGTGGCTTAAGCTCTTCCCTAAGGTATACTCACCGCTCCCTGTTCTTAGCAATACGTATATAAGCAATTATTCCTAGTTTTCATCAAGCTTCTCGTTAGTGAGATAGTAAATAAGAGCATCGAGATCGGCGTTACTCATTTTGTCGCGATAATCCTTAGGCATTATGTCCGCCTTAAAACCACTAGCAATGCTGCGATTGGGTTCGATGATAGCTTCTCGTATCATCGTGCCATCCATGGTGCTGGCAATTTCATCTAACTTGGGTCCGATATTTGACACCCCTTCCTTGCGAAAAACGTGACAGGAGCCACACTGCATGTCTTCGTAAATCTTTTTTCCTTGCGCCATTAAGGGATCCTGAGACGTTCCCTCGCAATAAGCCTCTTTGCTAAGGCTAACGATGAATAACGCCAATAGAAAATATTTTACTGCGTAGGTCTTCATTGTTTAACCAAGGTGCGTGGCAAATTTGCTCCACCAGTCGTCTAGCTGAGGAAGAAAATAGCGCAGCCTACACTTTTTAAACTCTGTTGGGGAATAAAGCACTAAGTAATCTCGACATTCGATTTTTTCGGCAATATCGCTTACCACCTGTTGCACATGCTCGTCGGTTGGCCCGTGCACCATGGCATAGAGCGAGTAGGGGAAGTCTGGTATAGTGGTGCGCCCATAACAGTGACTTACTTGAGGATTTGCGGCAAGCTTTAGTCCTTTCTCTTTTAAGTCTGCTTGAGGAATGTTCCAAACGGTCATGGCGTTAAATTTGACGCCTAGCTTGCGGTGTAAAAAAGTTGCCACATACTTTCGCACTGCTTTTCCTAGGTAAGTACTGGCAAAGTGGAGCAAGGATTCTTCGCTAATGCCGTTTTTTTCGGCCAAAGTGCGAAACGGGTGTGCGACCGTGGGTAGGTCCTGTTGAAGAGCCAAAATAATTTTCTTAGTTTCCTCAGTAATGACTAGGTTGTCGCAAGAAGAAGCACCTTCTTTGAGTGCGGTATCGTTACTAAGGGAGTGCAAATCAAAAACTACCCCGACTTTAAAGGTCAAGGTCCTTCGCAGAGGGTAGTAATGATCAATGCCCGTAATGTTTTCTAAAATTCTTAAAGTTTGGTCTAGCCCCATTTCTCTTGGCACGGATATGGTAAACCACAGATTAAAGTCGTGGTTGCGCTCATAGTTGTGCGTTACCGTGGGGTGAGAGGATATTATCTCAGCAACTTCATGAAGTCGCTCCTGGGGAATCCTGCCGCAAACTAAGGCCGCCTCGTAGCCTAAAAGGTCTCCTTCCATGATTGCTGAAATTTCTCGCAGCACTTTTTGCTCTCGCCAAAGAAGGACTTGATCAATTACCTCTTTTTCGCTTAACCCCAGGGGGTCACCGGCTGCAGTAAACGGTTGGCTCACCAATGGAACCTGGCGCTGAAGTGATTTTGCTAGTTGGTTTTTAATTTCTTCGTTCACTATCCTTACCTTAAATTAAAGTCCTATTTGAAAAGCACGCCAAACGCCAAATATTCCCGAGGGGCTTTTTATTCTCGTTCTTTTTATGATTTTAAGAGTGTTTGCATCTATGGCCAAAAGCTCATTGGTTTCATTAGAAGATACTAACGCCTGGTCTCCTCTTGGCGTAAAGACTAGATGATATATCCGCTTTCCCGCGTCAATTACGGAAATGGTTTGCTTGGTTTTAGTATCTATTACTTGAATCTTGCCATCGACCTCATCTCCTGAAAATGTGACCCACAGCTGGCGATGATTGGGGTGAACCACGGCGTAAACGGGATCGCCAAGTAAGTTAATTTCTCCGGCAAAGTGAAAATCATCTCCTGTAAGAATTGAAATCTTGTTAGTCCCCGCACGGGGAACAAATATTTGATTATCCGCAACGGCCCACGCCTCCATATGGGGCATCTTAACCGGCGGCAAATTGGGCGACTTGTGGGGATCTACCACTATGCTCTTAGCTTTTTCGCTCTCCTCCCAAAAATCGATAAGGCTAATCTTGTCAGAGTTAAAATGCCCTGCAACGTAGTAACGTCCCTCTGGGGTTACAAATCCATCAAAGGGATTCATTGTGGCGGCAGCATAGCGCTTTTTTATCTCGTATATGCCCTTTTTGTTTTGGGCCAGGAGCCAAATTTCATTTGCATCCATGAGGCCACAAATAAAGGTATTGTTGGGTCCATCTACTAGGCCGGTAACCCGAGAGAGGATTTTTTGATGCTTAACTTCGACCTCGGCAGGAATGCGCTTAATCACTTTAAAGGTCTTAGTGTCGACAAGAGTTATCCCTCCCGGCTGGTAATCGGCGACGGCAACGGTCTTTCCGTCCTGGGAGATGGCAAGGCCGATGGAATTGTTGGAAGTCTTTAGGCTGCCGTGGTTCTCCAGCGTGGGGAGGTGAATCCGTGCCAGGCGGCCATTTCTGGTAGCGACATAAGCATAAGTAAGTGCCGGGTCAAAAACCATTGAGGCATGGCGCAAATTTCCCGAAAGGGGGATTTGTTTGATCACCGCGAGGGTTTCGAGATCGACTACGGCAACTTTTTCGCTTTCCCGCTTGATTACAAAAACTAACTTGCCAATTCCGGAAAAATTACTGTCGGCCAAGGCAATTTGCGCACAGCATATTAGTGCCAGCAAAATCGCACCGATAATCTTTTTCATAAACTTGCCCCGCTAAAATCAATTAGGCTAGTTGAGTTTGGTAAAGAAATTTCATCTTCGCTTAGATAGCACGCTGGATCGGGCGCCCACATATCGCCGGTTGCCGCCAAAGCTCGCTCGCGGTGCGAGCCACGACAGAGTTTTATAAATATGCAGCCCTTGCACTTGCCGGTTAGATATTTTTCGCGCTCGCGTAGTCTTTCGATTAAGGGAGACTTTAGTATCTCGGAGAGTGATTTATCTAAAATATTGCCGCAATCAGTAGTCTGCCAAAATTGATCGGGATGGACATTGCCCTTGTGGTCGATATTAATAATCTTTTCTCCGGCGCTGTTTCCTCCGCGCTGGGTAAGGAGGCCATAGATTAACTCCGCGCGTTCTTTGCCAAACTGCTCCCAGACAAATTTGTAAAGCAACACTCCATCTACATCGTTGCCGCCGGTGACGATGGAAATTTTCTTGCCTTGGTCTAACAAATCCACTGCGCGCTTAAAAAGCAATGAGGTAATTTGTCTACTGCGATCATTGTCGAGGTCATAGCGGGCATAGGATTTCGCTCGGCCGCTGTAGACTAAATGAGAGACGTAAAAGCGAGGTATCTCTTGCTCCACCGCAAGATCTAATAGCGAAAAGAGATAATGTTCGTTTGCAGCGGTTAGGGTCATTCTTAAGCCCGTAGCAAGGCCCGCATTTTTGGCGTTGAGGATTCCTTCCCAAGCAAGTTTAAATCCGCCTTTTAGGCCGCGGTGTTTGTCGTTAAATTCTTCAAGTCCATCGAGACTCACCCCCACATAGCGAATTCCTGCACTTTTTAGCGATGCGGCCATTGGTGGGGTTATTAGCGTGCCATTGGTGGAGAGATGACAGGATAAACGCTTGGCAGTGGCGTAGCGAATTAGTTCAATTAAATCGCTACGCATTAACGGTTCGCCCCCCGAAAAAATTATTATGTTAATGCCGTCGTGGTGAAGTTTGTCGATTATGGATAGGGCTTCCTCAGTGCTTACCCCGTCAAATTCGGGTTTTAGTTTTGCTGAAGCGTAGCAGTGAGGGCAGGTCATGTTGCAGCTATGGTTTACATTCCACACTACTACTGGAGGTTGGTTCTCGAGAAAGCGCGATTTTGCCTGGTCCCGCAACTGCTGAGCTACGTCGATGTTGTTAACGGAGTTTGTAGCGATAGCGCTGCGAAGCAGTTCTGAGATTTGTAGCATGTGTTTGGATAGTTAGGGTGTTAAGCGCTTACTCATTCTAGTAATTCTTGCCGCCACTTGCAAAAAAATCGGCAACTTTTTTGCGCAGAATCTCCTGGCGCTCCTTTCCCTTGGGCAGTTGTATTCTAACTTTTTTCATGTTGTCTAGAAAAAGATTGCTTGTTTTGGGAATGATCTTTTCAATTTCTTCCTTTAATCTCTTAGCGAAACTGCAAGATGCACCATTAGTTGAAATTGCAACCGTTAGCTCGCCATCGTGGATAAGAGCCGGAAATATAAAGTCTGACTCATGGGGAAAATCTACAAGGCAACAAAGCGCACCGCATTTCTTAACATCCTCGCCAATGAGTTTTTGCCTATCTAAATCGCTAACGGCAACCACTGCAAGAGAAAACCCTGAAGCATCGCCCCGCTCGTAAACCCGAGGAAGGTATTCTAAGCTGTAACTATCAATTAAGTCCCTCACCGCCTCAATTACGGTAGGCGAAATCACCGTGCATTGCTTAGTAAACTGCACAATAGAGTGCAGTTTTTTAAGCGCCACCTCACCGCCCCCCACTATCAACACACGCCTCGAGTTAGTATTTAAAAATAAAGGAAAGTAAGTCATTGATTGCCATGCTCCGTTGTGGGGTAAGTCAATGATTTAGCTATTATTTTTTCTTAGTTAATGCAACGTTAGGCAAAATGATTGTTGGGTGCGAGAATATACTCTTATGCTTCTAGCTACTTAGGGCTGGTTCGATTACCTTACATGATTCATGCGGGGAGTGTTGCACTTCTGTTTCTGATGGTGGGTTAAGTTATAACTTGGCGAAGCTTTAAGTTCCATCTATTGCAGAAGTACTACGGTTATTGTAGTACTTCTGCAATAGATAGCCATGAAAGACTCAATATTAAGACAATTAGAGGGGCTTCCTTACTTTTCTAGCGCTGACTTACGGGCTATACTAGTTCCCGACAAGACTGCTCAAGTATTTTTATATCGCATGGCCAAGCGCGGTGAGATCCTTAAGCTAAGGCGCAGTGTTTATGCCACGAGAGCTTTTATCTCTTCTGTTAGAGAATTAGGAGAGATAGTTGCTTATCAGGAATTTTTGGCTAATGTGCTCGTGTCTCCATCTTACATTAGTTGCGAATATGTTTTAGCAAAGCACGAGCTCCTTACAGAGGCGGTTACTACTATTACGAGCCTTACGCCGAAACGCCCGGTTCTTATAAGTAATGCCCTCGGTTACTTTCAATATAGAAATATTGCTAACAATATACTTGGTAAATTTGACACGATTAACAAAGGCCGTTTTACAGTAAAATGCGCTTCACGTATCCAAGCCCTCTTTGATTATCTATACATGAAAAAAAAGGACTTAAAAAATATATCCCCTAGTATCGTTAATGAATTGAGGATAAATGCGCATCTTCTCTCTAAACGTGACTTTGCTGAGCTCAAAGAACTAACAGCAAGAAGTAGTTCTCGCAAACTAATGAAAATCGTTAAGCTGCTAGAGGCTATGTATGTTAGTTAATGAGCTCAAGAGTTATTATCAGGCACTTCAGCTAAATCCCCAATCTACGCTGGCGTATCGAAGAAATAGATTAAAGGAAGCTCTGCATATTTATGTGCTTGATTTTCTCTATAAGCATAATGACTTTCGAGCCCTTATCTTCTATGGCGGAACATGTTTGCGGTACTGCTTTGGCCTTCCCAGACTATCTGAAGCTCTGGATTTTGAATACTTGGATGGCGACTTTGACCTTCGTAGACTTGAAGGCGATATGCTAGACTACTTTCGCGTCAGTTTAGGTTATCCAGAATTGAGCACTAGTGTGCAAAAATTTAGACTGTATCTTAAATTCCCAGTATTGCACGCATTGCAGATAGCTACGCTCGATCAATCTGACTACTTGCATGTAAAGATTGAAGTAAATTCGACAACTCGCTTGTTGTCGTCCTACGCTGTCGAAATCGAGCCAATTTTTAGAATCCAGCGCACCTTTTTTATTAAGCGATACGATCTGCCGACGCTAATGGCCTCGAAGATATGTGCTCTAGTAAATCGCACATGGATGCGCCACCACAAAGAACAGGGCGTTGTATCGGATGCTAAGGGTCGGGATTACTACGATCTCATCTGGTATATGCATAAGGCAATTCAGCCGAGATGGGCATTTACCGGTTTTGCCTCAAAAGAAACCATGTGGAGTGTAGTCGGGGAAAAAGTTAAATCCGTTAGCACGAGAAGTATAGAAAACGACCTCGTAGATTTTCTAGAAAATCCAGCTGAGGCTAGAGATTTTGCTACCAATCTTAAGGCTAGCTATGATGCGCTCTACTTGAAGCATTACGCGGTCAGGTAGTCATGCCCCTCCCGAAAAGTATTTGTGGGAAGGGCATGCGCGCAACTGCATAGATACTCCGAGTTT
>JADLFC010000077.1 GCA_020845775.1 Deltaproteobacteria bacterium | reverse complement strand
TTAGAGCGAGCTTAATTGCCTCAATCTCCGCATCGCTACAACTGCTCAAGTTGGCCAAAGTGCGCTTTTTTACCTTACCGCTCTCTCGATAAGACTCGCGCAACAAATGCCGAGTATAGCTACGTCCGCCGCGTTTAGTTGTATTTGAGTCGATATGCATAGTGACTACCTACATACCACTACCAGCGCCCTTATGCAATATCTATTTTAACATTTACAACACTTTTTAGTGTCTACGCTTTTTTGGCCAAAAAAGACCTTACTCCCCGATTTTATTAACTATTTACGAAAATTGGCTTGGAAGATCCGTTCTAAAGTCGCGCTCAAAGATGTTTCTTTCTCGGTTCCTGCTGGTCAAATCTGTGGCCTGCTTGGCCCAAACGGCGCTGGCAAGACTACACTGTTTCGCTTGCTAATGGGAATTCTCAAAGCTACTGCAGGCACACTTCTTGTGGATGGGTGCGATGCGTTTAATGAGCGTGTTCAGGTTAAAAAACTTGTTGGCTTTCTGCCAGACGAGCCGGTTTTTTACTCATATCTATCCGGTCAAGAGATTCTTGAGCTGAGCGCAGCAATGCATGGACTTGACGTTACAGCCACTATGGATCGGATTACAAATGTCATTGCTCGTCTCCGATTGGCTGAAGACCTACGTTGTTACGCCGAAGACTATTCACGAGGCATGAAGAAAAAACTTGGTCTATTGCTGGCGATGTTACATGAACCGAAATTACTTATTCTCGACGAACCAACCAATGGACTCGATGTTGAATCAACTCATCTGTTTTACGACTTGATGAGAGAAGAAAGTAGCCGCGGCACAACTGTTCTGTTTTCGACTCACTTGATGGACCATGTTGCCAAGCTCTGCTCTCATGCGGTGATCATCAACGAAGGGAGACAGGTTGCAAAAGGCTCTTTGACGGAATTACGCTCGGTCTTTGGTGAGTCTTCGAGCTTAGAAGACATTTTCCTCAGCTTAACCGCAAGACCACCTCAATCATGACTGCTTATTCAGCCGCATCAACCCCACCGGGATTTTGGCGGACGGTCAAGCTGCTACTTGGCGTCGCGCGCCGGCGCGCAGTTGGCAGAAGCAAGCGCCAACAGGAGCTGCTAAGACAGCGCGCTGCGAAGAAGTCGGCCTTTAATACCTTAGGATTATTAGGTTTGATTGTGGTCATCATAATGATGGCTGTTCTCCATGGTGGGTTTGCCTTTTTTTTACAGGCGATGATCGATAGCAGCCCTCGATCTGAAGTTGAACGCACTGGTAAGATAGTTGTTTCCTCCTACTTTATTCAAGAAATGTTTAAATTTCAAAAGAATGAATATGATCTGAGCAGAAAAGATTTCGACTTTAAGCAATACTTGGACGAACTGTACTCATGGGAAGCGGATAATCGAACGCGGCACTATGGTGGGTCTAAAGATGCTAATGAGAAGGTTCTACGCGACACCATTCACGAGCACGGCATTAACAATCTCGTTGATGAGGGTGAAATTAGTTCTCACCTTGAAACGCTAGTAAAGGCTACCCCTGTATCTAACATGCTAGGCTCGTTAGTACTAGTATGGTGGTTTATAATGATGATATTTCAGGGCGAGGGACTAGAGCTTGATCTACAACGCCGTAGACACCCGATGTGGGAATGGCTCTTTAGTCATCCGGTGCCGACTGGCGCGGTCTTTTTTGCTGAAATGCTCTCTCCTATAGCCGCGAATCCGATTTGTTTAACAGCACCGATCTTCTGGGGAGTGTTATTCGGTTTAGTATACGGAACGGCTTTAGGACTAGTGGCTGCGTTGATCATCGGAGTGCCCATGGCGACAGCTACGGCATGTTTGGGAAAAGCTTTAGAGATAGGTGTGATTCTTCGACTCTCTCCTCGTTCTCGTGGTGCTGTCCTCGGTTTGATGAGCTGGGTCGGTTATGCCGCGTTGATGGTTTTTATTTTCTGTGCTTTTTCAGCGTCAACGGTGGCGGATGTCCTTGGCAAAATATTACAGCCTCTCGCCACAATCTCCTCATGGCCCCTCATGAGATGGACTATTGGTGCTCAACTTGATGGATCATTTTCTTTCTTGTCAGGTGCTATTTTTTGTTGGTCGTTATCGGCAATAGCAATAATCAGTGCCGTGGGTTTTTCAGCTTGGGGAGCTGAACGTGGCCTATCAGGAAATGTCGATCGGGCCGATTTAGCTCCATCAGAATCAAAAACATCTCGCTCATCCCAATTCGGACGCGATCCTTTATATCTAAAGGAATTGCTTTGGTTTAGGCGAGATCGTAGCGCCATTGTGCAAACTATTCTTATCCCCCTAACGATTGCCAGTGTCCATCTTTTTAACATGCGTAGACTGGTTGAAGGCGCTCAGGGTGCCTGGAACTACCTTTCTGGCGCGGCAATAGTGGTCGGTACATACTTTCTTTGGGTGCTTGGCCCGAAATCACTCGCTTCAGAGGGCCCGGCGTTGTGGATTGCTTTGACGTGGCCACGAGGACTGGAAAATCTTCTGAAAGCTAAGGCTTGGCTTTGGTCCGTTGTAGCAACGGGCGTTGTTTTTCTAGTACTTATTTACGCGATGCTAAGATTTCCGGGAGATTGGTGGAGAATTCTTCTCGTGGGTGTCGGATGGGTAGCTTTCGGACGCAGCATGGCAGAAAAGGCTGTGACCCTTGTTTCTGTTCCTTCGTCTTCTGGCGAACCAGAGCCTACACCAAAAGGTCGCCAATGGGCGGCATCACTTGGCATGTTAACTTTTGGAATTGGCATTCTGACACAGCGATGGCACATCGCTATTATGGGTATCGTCTATTCTTGGATAACCGCTGCCGCTATGTGGCAAAATTTTCGCGCTCGCTTGCCCTTTCTTTACGATCCTTGGTCTGAAAAACTTCCGCCACCACCAACGTTGATGCATGCCATGATCGCTATAAGTATTCTTGTTGAAGGTGGTGCGATTGCGACAGGTCTATTTATTTTGGTCGTTGGAGCGGATAATATTGGCTTAGCACAAGCTGTTATGTATGGTCTCTGCGCCGTAATCGTATCTCTCTTTGTGTCACATTTTCTAACCGGCAGAGGAGTGCGACCTGAGCAAGTCTGGTGTTGGGCCGAGCCCGCAAACGCAAATTTCCCCATCACAGCTTGGTGGAGCGGCGATGGGTCAAAATCAACACGATTCGTCACCAGTATCACGATTGGCTTCATAGGCGGTTTGTTGCTTGGACTGTTGGCGAACGGATATATCGCGCTTTTACTTCACATTCCGACAATCGGCGATCTAATTCGCGCCTCTCGGGAACAGATGGTAACAGTTCCGGGTTTGAAAATGTGGTATGGAGTTATCGCCGTAGCTGTCGCACCTTTTGCTGAGGAATATTTATTTCGGGGCTTGCTCTTTCGCGCACTTGACCGGGAATGGGGTGGTTGGAGCGCTGTGCTTGGAAGTGCTGCGTTCTTTGCTATATATCATCCACCTCTTGCCTGGATACCAGTAGGAATTGTTGGAATAACCAATTCATTTCTCTTTAAGAAGACCGGTAGTTTGACTTCCGCAGTGGCGCTACACATGGCATACAACGCGGTAGTAGTATTGAGCTAAATTTAATAGCGCTACGTTTCCTAATCGCTAATTGTTCTGGATCCATTTTCTTAATAGAGTTCAAAATTTAGGCTCTTCCGATAAATATGAGGTTTTCGGAAACGGCTCCATATTTAGTTGTAACGACGTTCCAGATCCTTCCTTATCCGACGCTTGTTTCTTCCCAGATGCGGAGCAGGCTGCAACCACCGATATTATCAAGAGCTTGCATAGTGAAGCGGTTAAACTCTTTAGCATTAAATACCACTCATTTCCAAGACAACAACCATAAGCTCAAGGTGTCCAGTTTATTGAACTTGCCCCGCTTCGGTAGACAGGAAAAATTTATAAACAGCAAATAAATCATATCAGCGAGAGAGGTGGATTTCAAGTGGAGAGAAATCTTGTCTTAACCAGCCATTGGTGTTACTGCTCGCCCCCACCAACGTTGATGCATACCATGGTCGCTATAAGTATTCTTTTTGAAGGTGGTGCGATTGCGACTGGTCTATTTATTTTGGTCGTTGGAGCGGATAATATTGGCTTAGCACAAGCTGTTATGTATGGTCTTTGCGCCGTAATCGGAGGATGTCCATCCTGTAGTTGAAATTTCTTAGCGGTCTTTATTTAACATTGTTACGCGGCTTTCCTTAACCCGTCAAATGTTGCTAATTTGATGCTTTGTGCACCTTAAGCGTGGAGAGGTTGACACAATTCTAGGTTCACTAAACCACACCGATCTACCGGCGGTTGAAACCTGCTCTGAAAAGATAAGATCATTATTTCTTAACGCGACACTGCCGCAAGAGGTCGCCGATAAAATTCGGGCATCTTTTAGATACCTGGATGCTAGATTTGTGGCGGTTAGATCCTCCGCTACTGCTGAAGACTCTGCAAACGCCGCATGGGCTGGTCAGCTTGAAAGTTACTTAAACACGACAGAAGAAACCTTACTTGAGAATGTAAAGAAATGTTGGGCCTCATTGTTTACGCCACGTGCAATTTTCTACAGATTTGAAAAGGGTTTGCAGCAATAGAAGATTAGTGTTGTCGTCATAGTTCAAAAAATGGTACAGAGTAATAAGTCGGGGATCGCATTATTTTTCCACAGGCAGAGGAGCGGATTATGGACATTATTGGGTTACTAAATATTTACATGCCGAGACTGCTAATCATGAGCTTGCTATTGCCATTAACCGCCTGTAGCGTTTTTGGAGGGAAGCATTTGCAACATCGACGAAGCAGTGTTGTCGATTATCTCTACCCCAGCGAGAACCGTCACGTTGAGCATCCCACCATACCAAATTTAAAGCTTCCCGCACGTGTTGGCATAGCTTTCGTTCCAGAAGACAAGGACGCTCGCCTCACCTTCACCGAAAAAGACAAAATGGAGTTAATGAAGGACGTAAGTCAACATTTTAGGAACTATGAATTCGTAAAATCTATCGAAATTATACCCTCTGCATATCTATGGAAGAACGGAAGTTTCGCAAATTTGGATCAAATCAGAACAATGTACGGCATTGATATAGTTGCACTTCTGTCCTATGACCAGACACAATTTACAGATGAAGGGTTAGCCTCTATTACATATTGGACCATCGTTGGCGCTTATGTCGTTCCAGGTGAAAAGAACGACACACATACAATGGTCGATGCATTAGTCTATGATATTGAGAGCCGAAAAATGCTTTTTCGTGCGCCAGGAATAAGTCACATCAAGAGTAAGGCCACCCCTGTGAACATGTCGGAACAGCTCAGACACGATAGTGTAGGAGGCTTTAAAGAGGCTAGTATCGATCTAGCAAGAAATCTCGACATCCAGCTTGAGCTTTTTAGAGAAAAACTAAAAGAAAATCCAGAGGATTATAAAGTGGTTTACTCATCTGGCTACACTGGCCTTGGGAGCCTTGATATTTCGTTCGCAATTATCGTTCTACTCATTTGTGGCACTTGCTGGTTGAAAAGAGAAACCAACGCGTAAAACATGGTCGCTGGCTTGCCCATAATTACGCTATCGATAATGGCGCTTTGTATATGGTCTTTTTTCTCGCCCGAGACAGCCTTAGTGTTTATCTATAGTCGAGATGCGGCTCTAAAGGGTGAGGCCTGGCGCCTTCTCTCTTCTCATCTAGTCCATTTTTCGAACAGTCATTTAGTTTGCAACTTACTTGCTTTCGGCGCAATCGGTGCAATTATGGAAGCAAGAAGCCATTGGCGTTTTCTTGCCCTGTCCCTACTAAGCGCGACTAGTATTGGCACAGCGTTGATTATCTTTGAGCCTACTATGAGTTATTATGGCGGACTTTCGGGCGTAATATGCAGTTTAATATTCTACATTACGCTTTGCGAGACGCAGGAAAGTGGCTCCACAAAAACAATGGCTAAAGTATTTTTGGCTGTTCTGTCAGTTAAAATAGCTTTTGAAACACTAACTGGCAATTCACTGTTTATATCAAAAGAAGAGCACGG
>JADLFC010000076.1 GCA_020845775.1 Deltaproteobacteria bacterium | reverse complement strand
AGGATAGCGCAATTTGTGTATGGAAGCCTAGCAAAATATGTATTTCGCCAGCCAGCAGGTGTCGCGCGTATTAAAGCTGCCGCAAGCGTTTTTTAGCGTTAAACTGGAGTAGCTAAAAGGATAAGAGTGCCGGAATAGGCACCTGGTTCAGCAGCTTGAAGGTTCGCTTCTGTAATTGTTACATGAACGTTTGCGCTATCACCACCAACAGAACAGTCAGCAATAGTCGTGTTCGCACCGGATTGCGTTACTGTAGCAGTATTGTAAACAAGGGCTATCTCGCCGGCCGTTCCTGTTACGTCGTTAAAATAAACACTGTATGCTAATGTTAGAGCACCGGCTTCTACTTGGAATGCGCCCTCGGCCGATGTGGCCGTTATAGTGTACTGTCCAGCCGTAGCATTTCGGTAAACGCAAAGATTCTGGTTGGATGTCAGATCGCCTGTTCCGCCATATACGCCAAACGCAATATCAACAAAGCCAGAAATCATTACTAAGTCTGGAATTGTTACAGTGATATCTAAATCACCTGTCGAAGTCGTTCCCAGTGTTCCGTCTGTCGCTGCGTTTGCCTGTGATGTAAAAGCAACTAGCAAAATGGCTACCACTAACGCTTTTCCTGTCCGTTTCATCGTTAATACTCCTTATATTAACTTTTTTTACGACTCGTAGATGTGCTAGTAATTTTTACCTCCGAGTCGATATGCACCTTATCTCATTGGAGTGGTATTATTTAGATTCACCTACTCGAGATAAGTATCGGGTAATCTCAGCGCAAACTTAATGATTAAATTTTTAAGTACTAAACTAGATGGCAATACCGACTAAATTTATGCACCAAAAAGAGCGATGCTCACTTCTCTCGCCTTCGTAACGCTTGTTCGCCAACGTCTATGGCCCAGCGCGCTGTGATTAAATTGAGGAAGAAAGACAAAAACATTGCACAAGCAATGGATGTTATGTAGTTCGAGGTGCTCATTCCTTTAGAGAGATTTGGAATTGCCGTGATGATGATGACGAGCGAGGCGGGGATGAGAGTTACAACTATGAGAGCAACCGCTAGGAGCATCGCTACTATGCTGCCAAAGCTCGCGGCAGCTTGAGTCGGCGAATCCCAGTCGAAGATTGCGTATACGCCGCCCAAGCCAGCGGTCAAACCAACTATGCCAATGCTTAGAGAGATAGATAATATTAAGCATACTGCAACAGTTGGAGCAGGCACTTGTGTTGCAAATGCCCCCGAGATGAGTAACACCATAGCAATAATGCTTATGGGGAACAGCCATATTAAGAATTTGTTAATGATGAGTTGTCTAATACTAATTGGTGCGGAACGAACTATCCAGTAGGACTGGCCTTCCAAACTTATGCTAGGGAAAACAAATCTCGCGCAAATCGCGGAAATAACACTTGCTCCCAAAGCTACATTGGAAATGCACAACATTGTCTGCCACCATGAAAATGCCTCTGCGTTTTCAATTGTTACAGATCGCAACGTCCGTAGGTTATACAAATAAACTATTGACAGCAGTAGCAGCAAGCAGAGCTGGACGCACTGTGTCGGATCTCGCAAGAACATCCTGTATTCCTTCACCATGATAGCTCTAAGTTGGGGATTGAGAGGAGCAATTCTGCTAGTGGCTTCCAGGCCAGGCCAGGCATAGCTTTTTAAATAGGCTCTTCTCTCGCCTAGCGATTCCGTCCAGCCGCGGGCAAAAAGGGCTTTAAAGACAGCGTAGCCTAAAACCAAAGACGCTGCGGTTGTGAACCCCAGGAGCAGGGAGTAAGGCAGTATGCCATTGGCGGACTGCTCCGATATAATGGTGGAGTTAATTATCTTAGCTGCCCAGTGCGAAGGTAGCCAGATAGGGTTTGGGTTATCAATTGAATGCAAAAATTCTAAAGTGTCCTGCGGAGAGTATTTTTTAGCGGTTAGGTCCAAAGAAAGTTCCTTCTCCATAGAAAGCATCCCCAGAAATACTGCAAGCGGAACTAAGAGGATAAACGCCTGAAGTCTGCGCACGGGAAATATATTAATGACAGTAGTTACAATCAGACTAGCGAACGTCGTTGGGATAATGAACATTGGTATTCCCACCAAGGCTGAGGCTGCGAGAAATGTCGCTGGAAGGTCGAGCGCCACATAAGTGGCTGTAATTAGTGGGATGGATAACAATAAAAGCACCCAACTGGCGCTAAAGCTAGTGACGATTACGCGAGATAAGTAAAAGCGAGCTGGCGAAATCGGCAGTGTCAGCAGAAGCGGCAAATCTCTTGCGCAGAAAAACCAGCCCATTGACGCCACTATGTTAGATAGTAGTAGCAATAAAAAAATGGCCAGCACAGCAATGTCTACCAGCTTATGTGCAACTGCCATTGAAAAGTTTTCTTCCTCCTGTATCGCGAGCAGAGAGTCGTGTAGAGAAAGAAAAATAATATACAATATTAGGCACGCGATGAGTAAAAACGGAAGATGCTTACGCCAATAGGTGCCATGTCTAAAAGATGTAAGAAGCGAGTTCTTAAGTGCTAAAACATGTGGTTTTAGTAATACAAACGGCACGTTATGACCCAGCTATTATGTTTCTATTGTCATTACCACTTATTCTTCGTTACGACCCCGCTTTGTTCTTCCGCTTCTGCTATGAGCTGCAAGAAAACATTTTCAAGATCGGAGCTTTCTTGTTTAGCTCGTGAAAACAAATCTTGCAGCGAACCTTTTGCAATAATTTTCCCATGTTGAATGATGGCTAACTGGTCCGCAACTTCCTGTGCTACTGAAAGTGAGTGAGTAGACATAAAAATGGTTAAGCCCTCTGAGGCCTTCTTCTTAAAAGTGTCCTTTAATAATTTGGCGCCTCTTGGATCCAGGCCAACCATTGGCTCATCTACCACTAAAACCGCTGGGTCGTGCACTTGGGCGGCGCACATTAAGAGGCGCTGTTTCATTCCATGCGAATAACTGTCTATTAGGTCGTGCTGCCATTCTTCTAAACCATAAGTATCGAGAAGGATGCCAATTCGATCCAAAGCAGTTTTGTACGGGGTCTTGTACAAATCCGCCATGAAGTGCAAGAATTCACGGCCAGTCAACTTCCCGTACAAGTATGGTCTATCGGGGATGACTCCCATTAAAAACTTTGCCTCGATGGGATTCTTCTGAATATCGTAACCGCCAATCCGAACAGTTCCGCCACTTGGCTCCAGCACCCCCGTCATCATGCGAATAGTAGTTGTCTTTCCTGCGCCGTTTGTCCCCAAAAACGCAAAAATTTTCCCCCTATCGATGCTGAGGTTAATATTGTCTACAGCTACGAAGGAACCAAATTTTTTTGTCAGATTCTCTATCTCAATCATTTGCTGTCCCATTTGGGCCGGATCCTAAGCGACTCGACGATGGCCGGAGTAGGCTTAATGCCAAGCAGATTTATAAGTGGCCCAATATCCAAAACACCTTTGTCAAAACTGTAGTTTTCATCTATCGCAAGCACTTGATTCTTACACGAAATCAGCTGCTCAAGTTCGAGCTCGGTAAACATAAAACCCGGAAGTCCAAAATAACTCGAAAGATTAACCTCGTTTCTTTTGATGATGCCTTGAACCTGTTGAGGGAGTCTAATATTGAATCTATTTTCGGCAATCTCGACTAGATATATAGGATTTGGACGGCTAGTTTCTATGCTTTTCCTCATATAAGGAGTTTCAAGCTCGAACAATAACTTATTTATGTCAGTTCTTAGCGTAGATATTCGTGCTTTGTTTCCGCCGACCTGAAAACTAGCCACAAGAGAATCAAGAGCTTTTTGCTCAGAAAAATTCGCTGCCAGGTCTAGGCTGGCAAAAAATGCCTTCTGATAGAGTGGTAGTGCAACCACTCCTCTTAAGTTTAGCTGGGGTTTTTCTCTGTTTCGAACCTCAGAATAGAGGAAGCCTAGGCAGTGGCCTTGGTCGGCGTTAGCTACGATTTTCCACGCGCGAGTTCCTATTTGGAAGATTTGGTCTATCGGTGACGTGTTTTGCTGGCTCAGTTTAGCCAACTCGCGTATACCGACAATAGCGGTAAAAACGCTTGCGCATATTGTCACAGTTGCTACTAGACGCGGGATAGTTCTGTTTGTCTTTACGGATTTTGGGACGGGGATGATTACAGCACCGATTTTTTTAGGTGAGGACATTAGGTTGTTTTGCGGGAATTTTTCCTTGCCAAATATTGTTATTAGTTACGTCAGCGCGTATGCATCAAAGACATGAGCATAGTATTATTTTTACCGCCTAGATACCAGAGCCTAATTGCTTTACTTTTCTTTTTTTTGGTAGCGTCTATTTTTATCTATCAGCCAAATGCCAAAGCGCAGTCGCGTTTTGGACTATGGGTTGAAGCCGAAGGGCAAACTCAAGCGTTTAAGGATTCCCATGCTTTTGTCGAGTTTAGTGAATTTGTAGAGGCCGTGCCCCTAACGGATTTATACTGTCAGGTCTATCGCAGAGGTAGATCTTGGTTCCCGTCTATGCTAGCCGACGATTTGCCCTACAGGGAATCTCTCAGTGAGGGCGTAGAGCCACTAAGGGCTGCTATAGATTTCGCACACAGCAAGGGCAAAAAAGTTCATGCGTGGGTAAATGTGCTCAGAGTTAAAGATCGTCGCAATGCGCCAATCTTTAAAATAATTGGGAAAGAGGCCGCATTGGTTGACAGTTTTGGGAGCTCTCTTTTTGATTATGATCTAAAAGGCTTGCCACCAGCTAATAGCGGTTCTGCTTATGGGCTGGACACTCCTGGTATATGGCTAGACCCCACATCGGAGCGCGTCCGACAATATGTTGCTGAGCTCATTTTAGAACTCGTTCGTGCTTATCCAGATCTAGATGGTATCCACCTCGATATGATTCGTTTTCCCTTTGCCGTAAACTCCGGAAATAATCCACAGGGATCGAGATTTCTAGAGTTTGGATATTCGCAGGATAGCATTAGAAGCTTTTTTGATGTTCTTAGCGGTATGGGCGGATATCCGCGTGAATTTTTCGCCAAACGGCCGAGTGGGCGCGAATGGGAGTACTGGCGAGCTGCTCATGTTACGCAGTTGGTGAGAGAGATAAAGAGCCTTCTTGCAAGTGTTGCGCCCCACATGGAACTGTCCGTTGCCGCTCTAGCGGACTCCGAACGCGCTAAAAAGCGCGCACTGCAAGATTGGCCACAGTGGCTTGAGCGCAAACTTGTGGATAAGGTAGTGCTTATGGCCTATACTACGGATGCATCGCTAGTTGAGCAGCAAACCCTTTTTGCGACCAAATTGTCGGAGCCGAGTCGTGTGATGATTGGTTTGGGCGCTTGGTTGATGCTAAGAGATCAGGAGTTATTGATAAGGCAGGTTCGCAAGGTAAGAGCGACAAAAGCGGGCGGAGTCGTTCTCTTTTCCTACTCCAATTTGGCTTCCAAAGTGGGGCGACTATTGACGGCAAAAGTTGCCGAAGTAGTTAGTGAAGGGCAGTAATTCTGGCGGAAGGTAGAGTAACTCTTGTGTTGAGTTGCCAGAGTGGTTTCTGGTATATTCCCCAAGTATAGTCCATTTTTTTGGTAATTCTCATGATAGCAAAAATTGATTTACTGGCTTCTTTTTTGGAGGCAAAACTGCGGGATTTTGCGGATGTTGCGGTTGTCGGCGTCAGTGGTGGAGTGGATTCAGCGGTAGTTGCTGCGATTTGCACTGAAGCTCTCGGCCAAGAAAACGTGTATCTGGTTTCTATGCCTTATGACGAAATTGATCGTCAGACGTTTAATATGCTCAGCGCTGAACTTGCTGAAAAGCTCAGGGCTCATCACTTAGTAATTCCCATAGACGAGCCTACTGATGCAATCGTTCATAAGATTGAGATGGGTTTTGAGAGGGAGCTTCTGACAAAACACGAACTCCATCAGCTCACTAAGGGCAATATTCGAGCTAGAGCGAGGATGAATGTGCTCTATTCTATAGCTGGAGAGTTAATCACTCGTTTTGATGAAAGGGAAAACTGTGAATCCACGGTAATTTCACTCAAGGGCAAAAGCTCCAAGAGGCGGGTGCGGGTAATTGGGACTAGCAATGCGTCGGAAGAATTGATTGGCTATGATACTAAAGGTGGAGATGCCTTGGCGGACTTGTTTATTATTGGAGATCTGTTTAAGTCCGAAGTGTACCAACTGGCTCAGTATTATGAGGTGCTACCGTCGATTGTGGCGGCTCCGCCGTCAGCTGGATTGTATCCTGGCCAAACGGATCATAGGGAGCTCGGTTATTCCTACGAGGAGCTAGAGCCGGCATTGTGCGCGCTTTATCGCGTTATAGATCGCGGAGTTAAGGACGAGGACATTAACGTAGCTCTTATGGAATTTGCCGAAGTGGATAGCAAGGTGGCAAATTTCGTCATTGACCGCTTCAGGGCTAATGCTCATAAACATAGAGCAGCCGCTGTGGTAAAGGTCAGAAATACGTCTTTGGTAAAGGATATTTGGTTAACGTCCTAGAAGCTGGACGCGTGGAAATCGAAAATTGAGAAGAAATTATGCAAGTGTCGTGTAAGGATGTTTTTATTTGTGCGCCGCGCAGAACGGCAATTGGCAGTTTTGGCGGAGCGTTTCAGGGAGTGCCAGCGCCACAACTCGGCGCAAGTGTAATATCGTCTATACTCTCACAAACGGGACTTGAAGGTGACGCAATAGATGAGGTCATTCTTGGTTCTGTGTTGACTGCGGGGCAGGGGCAAGCGCCTGCAAGGCAAGCGTGCATTGGCGGAGGACTTCCGCCAAAAGTGCAGGCGATGACTATAAACAAGGTCTGTAGCTCGGGGCTTAAGGCCTGTATGTTGGCAGATGCACAGGTTAGGTTTGGGCTATCGGAGGCTGTCATTGCTGGAGGCATGGAAAATATGTCGAGGGCTCCTTACCTTCTCCCGGCATTAAGAAACGGTGCTAGATTGGGGAGCGCTGTAGCCGAGGATAGTCTGATTAAAGATGGCTTATGGGATGTCTACAATGACTATCACATGGGCATGGCGGCTGAACTTTGTGGTAGGCAGCATTGCATTAGTCGCGAGCAGCAGGATTCTTACGCGCTTCGCAGTTACGATCTTGCGCTTGAAGCTATAGGCCAAGGTTTTTTTGTAGACGAAATTGTTCCAGTTAAGGTCGATGTTGGAAGAAAGGAGTCAATAGTTTTAATTGACGAAGAACCTGCTAAGCTAAAAAGAGATAAGGTTACTTCCTTAAATCCAGCGTTTGAAAAGGATGGCAGCGTAACGGCTGCCAATGCTTCGTCTATTAGCGATGGCGCTGCTGCTATGTTAGTGTGCTCTGAGTGTTTTGTGAAAGAGCATGGCTTGGAGCCAGTAGCGAGAATAGTAGCGCAGGGCTTCTGGGGGCAAGCACCTGAGCTATTTACCACTGCTCCGGTCGGCGCCATTAAGGATGTGCTCAAGAAGGCTCACAAAAGAATTGAAGATGTAGACTTGTTCGAGATAAACGAGGCATTTAGCGTTGTAACTCTAGCTTGTAGCAGCTTGTTGAACATAGCTGTCGAAAAGTTAAATGTCAGTGGTGGAGCGGTTGCGCTGGGGCATCCCATTGGTGCCTCTGGAGCGCGAATACTGGTTACGCTTATCCATGCGTTAAGGCGATTACATCTTAAATGCGGAGTGGCGGCCATTTGCAACGGAGGCGGCGAGGCCACTGCGGTATTAGTAGAGCGATTGTAAGAGGGGTTAAAAAGTGGAAGAACGACCGGAACGATTAGATAAGGAAGGCGAGCAGCTATACAAAGTGCGCCATTCACTGGCGCACGTGCTGGCTCAGGCGGTGTTGCAGATAAGGCCGAATGCGAAATTGGCCTTTGGGCCACCGGTAGAAAATGGCTTTTATTACGACTTTGATCTCGATGAGCCAATTTCGTCTGAGGATTTGCCTGAAATTGAAAGGCGCATGCGTGAAATCATTAAGGAGCGCCAAGGATTTGAGGCCTTTTCATTGCCGGTGCAAGAGGCGATTCGCCATTTAGAGACTAAGGGCGAGAGGTATAAGGCGGAGTATGCTGAGGAGCTTTGTAATCAGGGAGAAACGGAAATCGGTTTCTACAAGAACGCTGGCTTTGAGGATATGTGTAGAGGGCCACACGTAAGGGATACTGGGGAGCTCTTATCGGTGGGCTTTTCTATCGATAGTCTTGCCGGGGCGTACTGGCGAGGAGATGAAAAGCGCAAGCAACTTACGCGCATCTACGGCTTGGCGTTTAAGGATAAGAAGCAACTTTCTGAATATCAGGAACTTAGGCGTTTAGCCAAGGAGCGCGACCATAGGAAGCTCGGATCGGAACAGGAACTATTTGTCATTCGCGAAGAAGTTGGTCCAGGGCTCGTGATGTGGCTTCCCAATGGTGCGGTGATTTGTGAGGAGATCGAAAAATTTGCCAAGGAGGTAGAATTTAAAGCTGGATACAAGAGAGTGGTGACGCCTCACATTACCAAAGCATCTTTGTACTATACTTCTGGGCACCTTCCTTATTATCAAGATAGCATGTTTCCACCGATGCGGCGCGAAGGCGAGGAGGATTATTATTTAAAGCCGATGAATTGTCCTCATCACCACATGATCTATAGCTCGCGGCCTAGGAGCTATCGCGAGTTGCCGTTGCGTTTAGCCGAGTATGGGACCGTTTACCGCTACGAAGATTCTGGGGCGCTAAGCGGCTTGCTTCGCGTTAGAATGTTAAGCATGAACGATGCACACATCTATTGTAGGCCGGAACAATTGCAGGAGGAGTTTCGAGCGGTTCTCGATATGCATGTGTTTTATTACAAAAAATTTCGCCTAAGCGATTATTGGATGAGGTTGTCGCTGCACGATCCAGAGAAGGGCGAGAAGTTTGTTTCGGACCCGGAGGCTTGGACTTATTCGGAATCGGTTATCCGCAATGTGTTGGATGAGATGGGTGTTCATTACGATGAAGCTAAAGGCGAGGCGGCTTTTTATGGCCCTAAGGTAGATTTCCAAGTTAAAAATGTAATTGGCCGGGAGGAGACGGCCTCGACCAATCAGCTCGATTTTGCCATGCCGGCCCGCTTTAATCTCACGTTTATCGCCGAAGATGGCAAGGAGCATAGGCCGTATATCATCCACCGCGCGCCGTTAGGCACTAATGAGAGGTTTATTGCGTTTCTAATTGAGCATTTTGGCGGAGCTTTTCCGTCTTGGCTTGCGCCGTTGCAGGTAAAAATTATTCCGGTGTCGGAGAAGTTTTTGGATTATGCTCATAAACTGCAAGCTGAATTGCTAAATTCGATGCTTCGCGCGGAAATCGATACTAGTGCTGAGACTTTAAACAAGAAGATTCGAAATAACGTAGTGAAAAAGATTCCTAACTTGCTAATAGTTGGTGCTAGAGAGGAGGAGAACGAGGAAGTGACGTGGCGGCGACATGCTGTTAAAGATCAGCGGACTTTGAAGTTTAGAGAGTTTTTGGCCATTCTAAAAGGCGCCGTCGAGCAGCGCAAAATGGATAATTTTGCGGATGAGTTGCTTGATAGTTAAGTCGAGAAATAAGAAATATTAGTGCATAGCTTTTAAGGGTTGTAATTGTTGTGAAAAAGCGACTGCCAGTGTTGCCAGATAGGGGGGATGGGGATTCTAAGGAAGCTAGCAGTAGTCTTGGCTCTGTAGATAGAAAGCCATTTATTGGCAATGTCGCCTTGGTAACTTTGGGTTGTTCGAAAAACACTGTTGATTCCGAATTGATGCTCGGCGCTTTAGTCGCTAGGGGTTTTCGCTCAGTTGAGGATCCCGCTAACGCTGATCTGATAGTTGTTAATACCTGTGCTTTCATCGAAAGTGCTGTTAAGGAGAGCATTGATGTAATACTTTCGCTGGTTTCTTACAAGAAGAAGGGGAGATGTAGGAAGTTGGTGGTGGTAGGTTGTATGGTTGAGCGCTACAAGCGTGATTTAGCCATGGAACTTCCTGAGGTGGATCGCTTTGTCTCAGCGGATGAGATTTTGCGCATTGGTTTTGAGGAAGGTACCACGGCCGAGTGTTTCGACCAGGCGCGCAGGCCGTATTTCTTGTACGACGAGAGCATGCCGCGCGTTTATTCTACTGGGCGAGGCTCGGCATACGTAAAAATTTCAGATGGCTGCGATAGAAAGTGTACCTTTTGCATAATTCCCGACATTAGGGGGAGTTTTCGCTCTCGCTCGCGTGATTCTATTGTTAGCGAGGTTAGGACGATGGTGCAAGGAGGGGTAAGGGAGATAAACTTAGTCGCACAGGATTTAACTGCCTATGGAACGGATTTTTCAGAGCGCCCACCTGCTGGTCGCGAGTTAGTTAGCCTACTTCGCGAGATCACTAGAACCTTGGGCCATGCGCAAGACTACTGGATAAGGCTTTATTATGCATATCCCGTAGGGACTACGGATGAGCTGATTAGGTTTGTGGCTGATACGCCATTTCTTTGTAATTACCTCGACATCCCTTTGCAGCATATTTCGGCGGCAGTGTTAAAGCGCATGCAGCGCCCTTTGGGCGAAAAGGGTTCAAGAGAATTAATAAATCGCATTCGCCAAACTGCGCCGGGAATTGCGCTCAGAACGACTTTTCTCGTGGGCTTCCCCGGCGAAACTGATAGAGATGTTGAGCAACTCGAAGAATTTGTAAGAGCCGGGCATTTTGCGCACGTTGGTGTTTTTACGTATTCGCAGGAGCGCGAGGCGAAGTCGTATGCGTATCCCGCTCAGGTCGAGGAAGCAGTTAAGGAGGAGCGCAGAAGTAGAATAATGCTTGCACAGCGCGACATAGTGGAGCTGCGGCTTAAGCAGTTTGTAAACCGACAAGTCCGCATCCTAGTCGACAGACAGCAGGATGCAACGACTTTTGTAGGTCGAACTGAGTGGCAGGGGCCAGAGGAAGATGGAGAGGTGTTTGTCAGTGCTTCAAAGAAAATGCAAATTGGCCAGTTCGCGGAAGTAGAAATTACAGGTGCCAGGAGTTACGATCTAATTGCAAAGACCTAAGCTAGTGGGAAGCGAACTATGTTTGCCGCTAGGCCAATAAGGCGTTGACCTCGTCTCCGACTCGTGCGAGGTGCGATGCGCCTTTTGCTAGGATTGCCCTATGGCCAAAATAGGCGGATTTATCGTGGATGTCGCTATTCATGGAAACAAGAGTGACGAGTGGCTCATTAGGGGGATCGTTTGGTTGAGCGGTTATCTGGTCTATGCCTACGATTTTACACCGCTTACAAGGTTTTATAAGCCTTAGTCTGTAGGATTGATTTGTCGATTCCAAAGCCAGCACGTCGCCGTCGCTCGCTCCGGCGGGCAGGCCTTTAAGGACTATGTTGGCGCGAAAGCGATCCATTGTTACAGGCCTAACGCCGCGAGCTTTTAATCGCTCGTTTAGTATCAGAAGCGCCTCCTCCCAGACAACTAGATAGGGATAGCGATCTGCGAACGCCGTGTGCACCTCATTGTCTTGCAGTAATTCTCTATCGACTACTCGCCTAAAGCTATCCTCAATGCGAACCAGACGCACGTGAGAAGTAAATTTGCCCTCCAATGCTTTGTTAAACCAACTCGATGCTTCGGATCCTTCGTCTGTTGCCTCGCACATATCGTCCCAAACTTTAACCTCCACAGGCTGCCTTCTTTCGTGTACGAGACTTATTTTTAACGGTGCTTGACCGTCCTTGGAAAAAACCATCGAATCATTGTTTAGCGATACCCCGATAAGCGCAAGTTCCGGAACTTGTCTTTGAGATAAAAACTTTCCTGCCTCATCGACTAACATCCAGTTGCGGTCGTATTGCAATCCACGCACTCCTAACGCTACGTGATTTAGCGATATGCCGCGCAGTGATTTTACCGGATAAATATTTAGTTCACTAATAACTGCCATGCAAAATAAGCACTCTAAAAGAGTCAAGCAGAACAGGCGAAATATCAGTCTACTACCTTATCGTCCATGTATTTCCAGAAAGATATAATTCTTCTAAATTATCTTTTGCCGACGAAGATAGCTGGGCTTTCTTGCGCGCATCCTTTAATTGTTCCGCCAATACATCTTCGATACAGGGCCTGTCAACCTTGTAGAAAACCCCCATCGGAACGCATGCATCGTCGGTTTGCGGAATAGTAGCCATTGCCATGGCTAGGCTAAAGTTAGTAACGTCGTAGGTAGTTATCCCAAATTTTGCTACGCTTTCCGAACTGTTAGACCCAATTTCCACAGCTCTTGCTCGACCATTTTCGACTATTAACCCATTTTCGCTATTCCTTCCAAACACTAATGGCGCATTGTGTCTAAGCAGTAGTTGATATTGCGCTCTTTCGTCTCTTCCTCGAATGCGATCAAATGCCCCGTCATTAAATATATTGCAGTTTTGATATATTTCTATTAAAGCGGTGCCCCTATGTGTATACGCTTCTGAGAGCACTTCTGTGAGATTCTGCGCATCTACATCTATGACGCGAGCTACAAATGTTGCCTGTGCACCCAATGCCAGTTGAATTGGGTTAATCGGCGTGTCTGGTGACCCAGCGGGAGAGGATTTAGTGACCTTGCCCTTTGTAGAGGTTGGCGAATACTGGCCCTTGGTAAGGCCATAAATTTGGTTATTTAGCAGCAAGACCTTAATATTCGGGTTTCTTCTAAGCATGTGTAGAAAATGGTTCCCGCCGATGCTCAATAAATCTCCATCCCCAGTAACTACCCATACGGACAAATCTGGTCGGGCGATTTTTAAGCCCATCGCAATCGCTGGCGCACGGCCGTGAATGGTGTGAAAGCCATATGTGTTCATGTAATAGGGGAAACGAGACGAGCATCCTATTCCGGAAACGAAGACGTGCTTCTCAATGGGCTCGCCAATCGATGCTAGGTAGCGCTGCACAGCCGCTAAAACCGAATAATCGCCACACCCCGGGCACCAGCGAACTTCCAAGTGGGATTCGAAGTCGGATTTGTTTAGCTGCACTTTTTTATTCATAACATTTCCTGAACTGCTCGCACTACTTCTTCGACTTTAAAAATTTCGCCCGTTAGGCGATTTAAGCCTCGCGCATCGACTAAATACTTATCTCGAATCAAGGTTCTAAGTTGTCCGAAGTTTAATTCCGGAATTAGGATATGCTTAAAACGCCCAAGAACCTCTTTTAAATCAGAAGGTAGCGGATTTAAGTAATGGAGATGTAGGCGCGCTACGGGCAATTTGTTTGCCTGGCACACTTTTAAGGCTTCGCGCAATATGCCCTCAGTTCCACCCCAGCCGAGTAGCAGCAACTCGGCATCGCTTGGCCCCTCGACAGAAAGTGGTGGAATCTCCTGGGCGATGCGGTTAATTTTTTCAGCTCTCAGTTGGCACATGAGGTGGTGGTTGTTAGCGTCGTACGAGACATCGCCTGTTTCGTTCTCCTTTTCTAAACCACCAATTCGGTGAGCGAGATCTTTGGTTCCGGCCTTAACCCATGGCCGCGCTAGCGTTGCTTCGTCGCGCTTGTATGCAAGAAATCGGCCTCCCGGGTTGTTATTGACCTCGGTAAAAGCAACTTCAAAAAGCGACAGCTCGTCTGGATCGGCGATTTTCCAGGGTTCAGAACCCATGGCGATATAGCCATCGGAAAGCAAAATTACTGGAGTCATGTATTTTGTAGCAATCCTACAAGCCTCGTAAGCCATTTTAAACGAATTGCTTGGCGAGGAGGCCGCTAACACGCATAGCGGAGCTTCGCCATGTCTGCCATAAATAGCCTGCAGCAAATCCGATTGTTCCGTCTTCGTCGGTAGCCCCGTTGAGGGTCCTGCGCGTTGGACGTTTACTACTACCAAGGGGAGTTCTGCCATAACCGCAAGTCCCAAGGCTTCAGCTTTGAGCGAAAAACCGGGTCCGCTGCAACACGTGAGAGCCAAGGCTCCGCCATACGAAGCACCGATAATAGCACACATTGCAGCAATTTCATCTTCCGCTTGAAAAGTGATAACGCCGTATTTTTTAAACCGCGCCAGCTCGTGCAGCAGTTCGCTGGCTGGCGTAATTGGGTAGGAGGCAAAAAATAACGGCAGCCCGCTTTTTTGCGCCGCCGATACGAGTCCATAGGCCGTTAAGGCGCTTCCGCTTAGATTTCTATATCGACCAGGCTCGAGCGGCGCAGGAGGAACGCAATACGAGACGTCAAAAATTTCCGTTGCCTCAGCATAGGAGTAGCCTGCTTGTAGTACTTTAGCGTTCGCACTTGCCAGTTCGGATTTGTTTTTAAACTTGGTTTCTATCCACTTGCTGGTCATGTCAGTAGGTCTTCCGAACAACCAGAGCGTTAGGCCCAATACAAAAAAGTTTTTGCACCGCTCCACTTCTCTAGCGCTTAGTCCGCTCTCGACCAAAGCTTCTTTGGTAAGTTGGGTAATGGGAACGACAAAAGTTCGGTAGCTGCTGAGAAGTTTTTCGTCTTGGCAAGGATTATTTGCAAAGCCAACTCTCGAAAGAGCTTTGGGCGTAAATGCATCTTCATTTAAAATTAGAATCCCACCTAGTTTTAAATCCTTTAAGTTGAGCTTTAATGCCGCAGGATTCAAGGCTACGAGCACATCCGGTCTATCGCCGGGGGAGTAAATATCGCTGCTGCTAAAATGAATCTGAAATCCGCTTACGCCCGCAATAGTTCCCGCTGGCGCTCTAATTTCGGCCGGAAAATTTGGTAGAGTAACTACGTCGTTTCCCACCAAGGCCGATTCATCCGTAAACTGGCTACCCGTTAGCTGAATTCCATCGCCGGAATCTCCCGCAAAGCGAATGACCACCGATGCTAATTGCTCTTGGCGAATTGGTCTCTTCTTATTGCCTTCCATGGAGTCTAGGCTATCCTAAGGAGCGCAAATGGGAAAGTGCGTATCTGCTCAAATAGTGGGGGCAAAAATAAAATGGGGCAGATGCTCGTCGTAGTTGCTAGGCTACAACATTTAAGCTCTTTTTTGACGATGCCGACGAACTTTTGCTATCCTTGCGGCCGCCCTTTATTCTTTCTTTATCAAAGGCTGCGTCTATTTGCCGCTTTTCGCCAGACGAGGCCGCCCTTTCTTTGCTCGATGCCCGTAAGGAGACGACCGCTGCGGTTCCTACTGTTGCTATGCTGTTGTTGGCTAAGTTGTGCGCATTGCTAGCATCGGCCCTGGGTGTAGCTGCTTGATTGCCATGCGCGGCGATACTCGCCGCTGGAGCCAGAATTGCGCCAATGTTACTCATAAATCCCTAATCGGCAGTATAATTTAGAATCTTTAGTGCGCGCGACGCTACCTAAATGTATGATGGCTAGTGCTGTTCGCTAAAGTCGAGCTATAGATGAGCTAATTAATTGTAAAATTTATCAGTAATATTAGAATGTTGCGATGTTGAGTGAGGATAGATGCCTTGTATGTTAAAACTCGAAACGCTTGCTTATGGAGACCCTTCGACTATTACCAGCATCAGCGCTGGTTCTCTATCATTGGGGCGATCGAGTGATAATGACGTAGTCATAGACGCAGAAGGTGTGTCTAGGCTGCATGCACTAATTCAACAGGCAGGTGATAGCTGGGTTTTTCGCGATCTCGGTAGCACAAACAAGTCCTGGGTTAATGGCATTGAGGTCAGTCAGGGCCAGGTTCGTTTGTTGAGGAATCACGATGTCATTCAGCTTGCGGATTTTCCTTTGCGCGTTTCGGACTTGAGCAAGGAGGACATATCGGGCTTGCCTGATGTTTATGTAAGCGTTTTCCTACTAGTATTTGTAGGTGGCAAGTTTAGAGAGCAGGTAGATTTGATAGAGCCAGATGATAGGCTAGTACTGGGCGGGCCAGAGGCTAACTTTAATATAGAAGGTTTTGCGTCTGATAACCTAATTATGGTCATCGCCCGCAACCTGGGCAGGCTAGAGCTTACGGTCGGGAAGGTGGGCCCAACGGTTAAGGTGGGGGGTGTAGGTGTGCGAGGTACGACGTCTCTTGTCGATAGGGATGAAATTGACGTAGAGGAGCTAAAAGTTGTGGTGAGCGATTCGTCTTCCCTCGTCCCGCAATTAGTTACTAAGGGCCAATACAAAGCAGGTCCTAGGTCACCATCAGGAGTGACCGTAAGTGGTGAGTGGCGTTCAGAAGCGGTTCGTCGCAAGAATACCACCGGCAGGCCGTTTGTTTTTGGGCAGGAGGTGGAGAGTCGAGATGTGGCGGAAAACGATGTCAATTCGGGAGAGATAGATGAAACGAGTTCGGCATTTCCCGTTAGCTCATTACATAGATTTTCTCAGTTTAAAAGGGATGATGAGAATACATCCGGATCTTCTTTGTCCGAGTCTGTCGTTATTTTTATTGGCGTAGCCACATTCCTTGCCATAATCTTTGTCGTAGTATTGCTCTTCTATCCGCTATAAATTAAAAACAGTAGCAAACAGATACACAATTTACCCGTTAATAACCATGTCGTTTAAAGTTCGTGGTGCGTAGTATGAAGCTAGAAGATAAATATGAGCCTAAGCGCATAGAAGAAAAGTGGGCAGCACACTGGGTCAACAATAAGTCCTTTCGTGCAGATGAGGCTAGCGATAAGCCAGGATTTTCTATCGTCATACCCCCGCCTAATGTAACTGGTTCCCTGCATTTAGGCCATGCCTTAAACAACACTTTGCAGGACATGCTGTGTCGCTATTATCGGCTGAGGGGCAGAGAAGTTCTATGGATACCCGGAACCGATCACGCGGGGATAGCAACGCAAAATGTAGTTGAAAAGCAACTTGCCAAAGAGGGCACCACAAAAAACCAGATGGGTCGCGATGCCTTCGTCAAGCGCGTTTGGGAATGGAAGGCGCAATCTGGCGGCCAAATTATTAGTCAACTTAAGCGACTTGGATGTTCTTGTGATTGGGAACGCGAACGCTTTACGATGGACGAAGGCTTGTCGCAGGCGGTAGTCGATGTGTTTGTGAGGCTCTTTCGCGAGGGTCTAATATATCGCGATAACTACATGATAAACTGGTGTCCTAGATGCGAGAGCGCCTTGGCAGATTTAGAGGTCGAATATCCGGACGAACCAGAGAGTGGCAAGTTGTATCGCCTTAGATATCCGATTATCGGTGCATCGGCTGGAGAGCCTGGTTTTATAGAAGTCGATACAACGAGGCCAGAAACTATGCTTGGCGATACGGCGGTTGCTGTCCATCCTAGCGATACTCGCTATCAGCAGCTAATTGGGAAACTAGTAGAACTACCCATTATCAATAGGACGATACCGATTATAGCTGATGACTTTGTCGATCCAGCTTTTGGCAGCGGCGCTGTAAAAATAACTCCGGGACACGATCCGAACGATTTTGAGGCTGGCCGCAGGCACGATTTAGAGATCGTGACGGTCATTGGATTTGATGGGCGGATGACAAAGGCCGCCGGGCCGTATGCTGGGCTAGAAGTGGGGAATTGTCGGCAGGCAATAATTAAGGATCTCATGCAGCAAGGCGTCCTTCTCGGCGCGCAGGAGCACGAGTTAAAAATAGGACGCTGTTATAGATGTCAATCAGTTACTCAACCGCTAGTATCTACTCAGTGGTTTATGCGCATGAAGGATTTAGCTTGCGCTGCTGCCGAGGCAGTGAGGAGCGGCGAGACAGAGATTATACCCCCGTCCTGGGAGGCTACTTATTATCACTGGCTAGATAATATTCGCGACTGGTGCATATCGCGCCAATTGTGGTGGGGGCATCAAATCCCCGCTTGGCACTGCGGTTGCGGTAAAATGACTGTTGCCAGCAAAGAGCCAACCGCATGCGAGCATTGCGGTAGTAAGAATATTAAGCAAGACCCAGACGTATTGGATACTTGGTTTAGCTCGGCTTTGTGGCCATTTAGCACGATGGGCTGGCCGGAAAAAACACCGCTGTTAAAGAAGTTTTACCCTACGAGCGTTCTAGTTACGGGTGCAGATATACTTTTCTTCTGGGTGGCACGGATGATGATGATGGGGATTAAAATGACTGAGCAAATTCCTTTTAGGCAAGTGTACCTCCATGCAATGGTGCGGGATGAACGCGGCCAAAAGATGTCAAAAACAAAGGGAAATGTAATCGATCCTTTAGACATTATCGAGCAGTATGGGGCAGATGCTTTGCGTTTTGCGCTAGCGATAATGACTGTGCAGGGACGAGATATCAATTTATCCGCCTCGCGTATAGAAGGATATAGAAATTTCATCAACAAGGTTTGGAATGCTGCTAGGTTCGTTTCGGTGCATGTAGGGAAGATCCAAGAAAAGGAAAGTGATGCTTTTGTCGTTCGAGGTGGTGCGGATTTAAGCAATGATTTGTATTCTCGTTGGATTCGCTCTCGCGTTGCCAAAACTATTGAAGAAAACGTAGTCGGTTACGAAGCCTATCATTTTAGCGACATATGTGCTGCTAACTATAGATTTTTTTGGGACGAGTTCTGCGCTTGGTACGTAGAAATAAGCAAGTTCCAGTTGGCTCGCTACGAAGGGGGAGAGGCGATAAATGTAATTAGAACCTTGCTCGTCGTGCTGGATGCTTCGCTTAGGTTGCTCTATCCGACAGTTCCCTTCGTCGCTAGTGAGATCTGGGATACCTTGCCTTCGCTTACTAGCGAGGAGCGACAAGCGTTGTCTAAGGCGTCATTCCCAAGGGGAGATGATTTTGGCGGAGCTTTTTTGCGCGACTTAAGTGCCGAGCGCGAGATGAATCTAGTTATCTCGTTTATATCGGCAATTAGAACATTGCGCTCCGAAAAAAATATTAATCCGGCTTTGGGGCTTGAGGCGGTAGTGGATGGGGACGAGTCTGAAGTGGTGCTAGTTATGGAGCACGCTCAGCTAATTGCCAAACTAGCTAGGTTAAATTCCATAACTCTTAACTCGCTTCCAGAGAATGCCCTTACGGTTATAGTGTCGAATTTAAAAATATCGGTGGTTTTTCCGCATCAAGCGGATGTTGCCGAAGAGCGAGAGCGGGTGGTGAAAAAAATCGAAGTGCTGGAGAGCGAGATTCAGCGCACATCGGAGAAGCTGTCCTCGAATGCGTTTTTAAGCAAGGCTCCTCAGCAGGTAGTTGAAAAGGAGAGAGGAAAACTTAAAGGTTTCGAGGAGGCTATTAAAGTCCTTAGAGCTAGCCTGGATAGGTCGCATCAGTAGCATATGGATTGCGAAGGTTTAGATACTTTAATAGAACTCGCCATTGCTGAAGACATCGGGAGTGGAGATATTACTACGCAGGCGATAGTTGTAGACGGGATGTGCTATGCGGATATTATTGCAAAGGAAGAGCTCGTCGTTTGTGGAAACGATGTAGCTCGGAAGGTGTTTGCGAGAATTGACGAAAGCCTAGTCTATGAGGTGCTCGCCAAGGACGGGTGTTTGCTTTCTAGTGGTGAGAAAATTGCTAGCGTTAGCGGAAAGTTTGCATCGGTGCTAACGGCCGAGCGAACTGTTCTCAATTTTTTGCAGAGGCTTAGCGGCATCGCTACAGCCACCAGGGGGGTGGTCGAAAAAGTAAAGGGCACTAAGGTGCAGATACTAGATACCCGAAAAACCATTCCCGCGTACCGAACACTAGAAAAATATGCCGTAAAAACTGGCGGTGGCAAGAACCATCGGTTTGGCCTCTTCGATGCCTTTTTAATAAAAAACAATCACATTGATTTGCTAGCAGGCGATGTGGGCCTTGCCATTAGAAAGTGTAGACAATTTGCGCCCGATAAGAGACTCGAGGTCGAGGTCAGAAATCTTAGCGAGCTTGAGCAGGCTATTGCAGAGGCACCAGACGCGATATTGTTAGACAACATGAGCCCAACTGAGGTGCGGAGAATGCTCGAGATAATAGACTCTTCGGTGATTGCGGGAGTAGTGGAGGTGGAGGTGTCGGGCGGAATTAACGACGGCAATATTTCTGAGTATGCGAGTCTGAGCATAGATTTCATTTCCTTAGGTGCGATTACCCACTCCGCTCGAGCGGCGGATATTTCGCTGCGCTGTAGGCTTTAAAGCTATGAGATGTCATGGGCTTCCCAAGCGAATTTAGCGCAGTCCCTCTCGAAACAGCTTGTGTAAACAAGTTAGTTGCGGCAATTGAAGCTAGGGGAATGGAGGCGAGTGCGGAAAGTGTGTCGGGTGTTATTTGCAGTAATTTAACCACTTGGCAGCTATATGCTTTTAGGAGTCTCAGCTCGACTATGGATGTGGCTAGGCATCTGCTTAAACGCGTAGTGGATAGCGATGTGCCTTGGCAGCAAATGCACAGGGAATGCCGATTGCCACCTATATCGTCCTGTCAGGGGCTAAAACCCGCTATCATAATCTCTCGGCAGCAAACAGTTGGTAGGGGTAGACAGGGACGAGAATGGCGCTCGGACGAAGGGGTTGGGCTTTACGTAACGTATCTTATATTTGTCGAATCTTCGCTGGCAGATTTAGGCGGGTTTTCGCTATTTATGGGAGTCTGTCTGAAGCGCATGTTGGCAGAGTATGGAATTACTTGCGGTCTAAAGTGGCCAAATGATGTCTTAGTTGATATGTCGAATTGTAGGCATATATCGGGAGGCTTTTTGCTTGGAGGCGCGGCTTATAGAAAGCTTGCTGGGATATTGGTAGAGACTCAGGAGATTAGTGAAAAGGTATGCGGCGTAAGTGTTGGGATTGGCCTAAACTTAAGGCCTAGTGTTGCAGTTAGAGAGTTAGGAGGCGTATCGATTGAGGAGTTAAGGGGGGCCGGTAGTGGCCTAACGGTTGCTTACTTGGCGGAGGATTCCGCGGTAGCTCGCTTGACGCGAAATTTTATCGATGTAGTTAGTGAATACCGTGCTGGCAGTCGCGATTCGCTTTTATGTGAGTGGAGTGAAAGTTCAATGCTAACCAATAAGGTGCTGGTTGTTAAGAATTTTAATGGCGGTCGGCCTGTGGTGATAAGGGGAGTTAATGAGAGCGGCGGTTTAGTCGTTTCTCCAGTATCAAAGCCTAGCGAGATAGAAGTCCTATATAGCGGCGAAATAGAGAGGGAATATGTTGTTAGCAATTGACATTGGCAATTCGCACATAGTGCTAGGGGTGTATAGTGGAGATGAATTATTAGCAAGCTGGCGCTTGCAGACGGACATGCGGCGCACGGTTGATGAGTATGCCTTGCAGGTACTTGCACTTTTATCTAATGCCGTGCCTGGGGGAAAAAGGGTGTTGCAGGTGGCCGTTAGCAGTGTGGTGCCGGCGTTAACGGGCGTGTTTGCAGATTTGTCGAAAAAGTATTTTGGCATTTTGCCCTTAACTGTAAGCTCGGATATAAAGACGGGTTTAGTCATTGCGTACGACGATCCGCGCAGCATTGGCGCTGATAGGATTGTAAATGCAGTGGCGATGAAGGAGCTCGTTGGCTATCCTTCGGTGTTGGTCGATTTCGGGACGGCGACGACTTTTGATGTGTTAAGTGCCAGCGGCACTTATGAGGGTGGTTTAATTGCGCCAGGGTTACAGATTTCTAGCGATGCTCTTTTTCAAAAAGCGTCTAAATTGTGGACTATCGAATTAAAAACTCCAAAACATTTAATCGGCAAGAATACACCGGACTCTATGTTAGCGGGAATAATGTTTGGTTATGTTGGTTTAGTCGATGGAATTATTGCACGACTTAAAAGGGAGCTTGGGGAGAATATGCGCGTTATGGCTACTGGAGGCATGGCTAGCATGATTGCTGGACAGTCGGAGCATATAGAGAAGGTAATGCCCAATTTGACGCTTGAGGGACTAAGGATTCTTGCCAAGATGAATAGCTGAATGCGTTTGCCGAGTATGAGCGATTGCCAAGAAGATTTTAAGGGCGATTCTACTTGTTCGTTATGGGATGCGGCGATTTCGAGCGCGTCTGACGAGGCTATGAGGGGTGAGCTTGCTAGTGTGCGCGATGGCAATGACGAGATGAGTTTACCCGAAAAACTTACCAAGGAGGATGAATCTAAGGTTGAGGGGGAGGTAGTGCTATCGATGATTCGGGATTTCCCCATTCCTAAAAAAATAAAGCTCGCATTGTTTGGAAACAAGTCAGTTCGCGCCGTGCTCATACGCGATACCAATAAAATGATTCCATTGTTTGTGTTAGAGAATGCCAGGATTAGCGAAGAGGAAGTGTTGGAGTTTGCCAAGAGTACAACTGTAGCGGATGCCGTTTTAAGGGAAATCTCTGGGAAAAGCCAATGGACGAAGAATTATGCTGTAAAACAAGCGATCACTTCAAACCCCAAAACTCCCGTCGATGTTGCCTTGCGATGGATAAAATACCTTGAGGCAAAACATCTAAAACAACTTAGTAAGTCAAAGTCAATTTCTAGCGTCGTTGCGACCCAGTGCAGGAAGTTGTTGGAAAAGAGGCAACACTAATTTGTTATACCGTTTCCAAAAAGTAAGTTAAATATTTTACTTTTTGGAAACGGTATTTGTTGTTTATTGGCAAGTGCTTACGCACTTGCTGTTAATACCATTTACAAAAATCCTTTTTGTAAATGGTATAACTTGTTGTCGAGTAAACTTTGTATCCTATCGCCCAATTATACTGCTAGTTTGAGGATTTGCGGCGCGCTGGTTTTCGCTTTGAAAATTCGCGTCGAAAACCTGGCCTGTCGTGATTAATATTCGCGGTTCGAATTTATCGTCGTCTTCTGGACTATTTCTAAGCGGAATTGCAAAATCTATGCGTAGTACGCTGCCGCCCGAGGAGCGTGGAAAACCAAAGCGCAGGCCAAAACCGACGTCGCTATATAGGTCGCTCGAAATTAGGTTACCAAATGAGTCAGTCGTAGAGCCCCCTACGTCGAAAAAGAAGACGCCGCCTATGCTAACTAATCTAAAAACGTCCTCTGTAATATGAAAGCGATCCTCGACGTTAAGAATTACGCGCTTATCCCCTGTAAATGTCCGGCTTTCGTAACCCCTCAAACCCTCACTTGCCCCTAATAAAAACTCCTTATCGCGATCCAAATCCTCAGAGTAATCCACCGCAAAAGAGGAAGCCAAAGTGTGCTTGCCGATAAAAAATCCCTTGGCATACTGAGAACCCAAAACGGCGTAGTATTTTAGCTCGCCACGGATAATGCTGTTTTCTGCTCCAGAATTGTCTAGTCGCGAAGAGATCCCTAAATCTCCACGCACGAACGATAGGGGAGAAAGGCGGAAACCATCGCTTTCGTTTGCAGAGATAATTGCCGTATCGGCGGCAGAACCCATCATGTGGCTAGCCAAATGCAAGCCGAGTATAAATTGATTTCCTAGATTAAAATCCTCAACTCGCTCAAATCGGTCTATGTAGTTAAGGGCGACAAAATCCGGCTCTATCCTTTCGTAAGAAAGAGTCGGCCCGCTAAATTCGCGATCCTGAGCCAAAAGCGAAGGATCGGTAGATACGCTCTCTGGGTCTACGTCCACGTCGTCAAAATCATCCTCATCCGCCGAAATGAATTCGGTGCGAAGATAGCGATAGCCAAGCGCACCTCGGTGCAATACGTCTTCTGGATCGCCAAACGCGTGTGAAAAATTACCATGGACATCGCGGTTCCGCGTTCGATAGATAAATCGCTCATCGCCATTGACGAAAAGCTTTCCGACGATGTCGTACAGATCGGTATTTACGCCCCACGAGGTTTTCTCTATGAGGTTGCGAAAGGGCTGTCCAAAAAAACCAACAAAGCGATAGCCATCTGAGCGCTGAAAATGCCCCAGTAACAAGCGTTTGTAGCTTCCCAGCAATCGCTGGTCATCCCAAACGCCCTCAATCTTTTTTCGTCCTTCGTCGTCGGCATAAAATAGCTCCGCACGCTTGCCGTAGCCCATGACGTTGGTTTCAACAATACCAGCAGACATCTTGTCCGAGCCACTGCCAGTTGAAAAGCTAAATTGCGGGATAAGCGTCCAGGTATCCTGAACGCTAACAATAATGTCGATGTATTTCCCATCCCGAATGGGAGTAATAGATACCTTGTGCAGAAAAGGTAGACTTCGCAAAACGCGCTCGCTTTCCTGAAGCAGGAAAGTATCGAGTTTATCGCCCTCTTTAAATAAGAGTTCGCGGCGAATTATGTCTTCTCTTGTCGAAATCTTTAGATTGTTCACCGTTTGATAAAAACTGCCAATGTCTGGCTCGTCGAATACATCTGCTATTTGTATAGTAATCGTGCGTATTATTAGGCTAGACGGATTATGGCGTCCGGTGGAAACAGTGTCCGGGTTAGCTATCGCGTAGCGCGTAGGTAATAGAATGATAAGAGCTAGTAGAACGATTAGTTGTAACGTGTATGCAAATTTACGCATTTGGTATATAGAGGATCTCGATATAAAAAAAACAAAGTTAGGCCATTCCGCGAAAGTTAAACTACTTTCATTAAATGGCATAGATACACTTCATAACAGTATGATACGCGGTGTGCTATTACAATATAGCTTTATTATTTAGATGAGTTAGTTTGTTGACGAGCTTTTAAAAGTTGTTTGATAGCGCATGTGGAAGATGCTAATTTTTTTTAACTTCTCCGAGATTTCTATCGATTCCATCGAGTCCGATGCTCGGCCAGGACGCAAAGCAAAAATACATGATTATTCTGCTGATTTTCGGGCCATAGGTCAGGCATTATCTAGCTGTGAAGCTGGTAGTCTTTTGGTGGGCATCCCTGTGTTGTTTCCTAGTACTCGCATAAAGAGACTTCGAAAGAGTTTTCGAGGTCCGGTGGGCGATTTTTTCAGGCAGAGTCTAGTAACGATTAGCACTAATGCTTTAGAGGCATATGATTGCGAATTAGTTGAGCGGTTAGAGCGAGCAGACGACATTGAGTCTTTAGGCATTTTCTTGCCCAATTTTATAGAGCGGTTCTTTTTTGTGGTAATTTCCGCCCTGCTTGGGTTAGTAGCAGTCTTCTTCTTTTACTTGTCGCTCGTCTATTTATTTGACAGCACTCTTGAGCTAAAGGCGCTATGGTATTGGGTGCTGGCTTTTGAACTAGGAGTCTCATATATTGGCTTTGGTTTTTGCACGGATGAAGCGCGCCTTGAATCATTTCACGGGATGTTGTCCAGAGAAATATTGCGACGCCATGGGAAAGGCCCGGGTTTTGGCGGGACAATTAGAATTGCCTCAGCGGACGTAAATCCAATACCTGATTAACGATTAGGCTATGTTTAGTGTAGCAGCATTTATTACCTAATAGATTATTATTCATGCAGACAAAAATATCGCTTAAACGAGAGGAGGGACTTCGCGGAGAAATCTCAGTTCCTGCTGACAAGTCTATTTTGCATCGCGCCATTTTGTTTAATGCCGTAGCGAACGGCACGGCACTTGTGCGTGCTGCTAGTTTTGGGCGCGACAACTTAGCTAGCATTAGGGTTATGCGCCAGTTAGGAGTTGATATTAAACTTAGTCTCGGCGCGGAGATGCTTAAACTCGCTCAAGCTGAAGGAATTAGCGATGCTAAACTGTCAAGCGATAATGAGGCCAGTGTAGAAATCAAGGGCGGTGGCTTTTCCGGCCTAAAGCCATCGACTGCGCCGCTATATTGTGGCAACTCTGGTACTACGGCGAGGCTTCTAACTGGCATATTGGCGGGGCGACCTTTTAAATCGACGTTAAGCGGAGATGAGAGTTTGACGCGACGACCTTTTAGGCGAGTCGTGGAGCCGCTTACGTTAATGGGAGCAAGTTTTTCTGGGGATAAGTTGCCCTTCACTATTTCTGCTGGCGCATTGAGGGGAATTGATTACGACTCTCCGGTTGCTTCTGCCCAAGTAAAGAGCGCGATTCTCCTTGCTGGGCTACAGGCAAGTGGGGATGTCTCAATAAGCGAACCCTTTTGTTCGCGCGATCATACTGAGCGATTGTTGCGCGCCCAAGGCGTAGACCTGGAGACCTCCGAGCTAGAGACTGGCAAGCACGTCGTGAAACTTAGGCACTCTAGTTCGTGCTGTGGAGAAACAGATGGTTTTAAACTAAAGAGCATCGATATAGACGTATGTGGTGACTTTTCTCATGCGGCTTTTATATTAGTGGCTGCCATTCTCATCGATAAGTCCGATGTTCTAGTGCGCAATGTGGGCTTTAATCCAACTCGCCTTGGGTTATGGAGCATACTAACACGCATGGGCGGAAAACTAGAGGCAACTAATCATCGCATCGTTGGTGGCGAGGAGGTAGTGGATTTAAGAGTTAGTAGCAGCGAACTTTCTTGCACTGAAGTTAAGGGCGAAGAGGTGGTTCGCGCCATTGATGAAATTCCAATTTTAAGCGTAGCGGCCAGTTTTAGTAATGGTGTAACGCGCATACGCGGCGCAGAGGAATTGCGCGTTAAGGAAAGCGATCGCTTAAAAATGATAGCCACTATGCTAATGTCATTTGGGGTCGAGGTTGAGGAATTCCAAGATGGTCTCGATATTTGTGGGAAACCGGAGTTAGCGAACATGTGGCAGCGCGTGGTGGAGGCGCGAGTCGAAAAAAATCAAGTGGAGTCTTGGAAAAAATGTGGCGATCATCGAATTTTAATGGCAGGAGCCGTTATGGAGTTAATTATAAGGGGAGAGTTTTTTTTGCCTGATATGGATGTAGTCGAAACGTCTTTTCCAACTTTTAACGAATGTTTTCAGCTACTTAGCGGAGGCGATTAGTTTAGCTGCGAGATGGATAGTTTTAAAGTAATTACTATTGATGGGCCGGCTGCTTCGGGCAAGTCGACAATTGCTTGTAAACTTGCTAGAAAACTCGGGTTTGTGCATGTAAATTCCGGGGCGCTCTATAGAGCATTGGCGGTAATAGCGGTTGAGAATGGGGCATCGCTAGAGGATGACGAAACTTTAGCCAATTTAGCGCGCAATACATCTTTTTGCTTTAAACTCCAAGGTGATGGAAGCACAAAGTTTTTTGTCGATGGCGAAGAGTTTAGCAAGAGGATTGGTTCAGAGGAAGTGGCGAGACAGGCAAGTCGCATTGCCGTGTTGCCGGAGGTGAGGGAGGTTCTCAGCGAAGTTCAAAGAGACGTAGCGAAACAGGGTTCAGTAGTGGTTGAGGGCCGAGATGCTGGAACCGTTGTGTTTGCCAAGGCATCACATAAATTTTATTTAGATGCCAGTTTGGAAGTTAGGGCGCGAAGGCGAGAGCGAGAAGCTGCGGAGAACAAGGTGGTAACGCTAGAAGGGGTTCGAGCTGAGTTGCGCGAGCGGGATCATAGAGATAGTACGCGAGAGATAGCACCACAACGGGCAGCACGTGATGCCGTAGTAGTGGATACCTCGGACCTAGGTATTGACGAGGTAGTTAATAGTCTTTATGAAACGATTGCGCATGGTGAGGGAGGTTAATGGGCGCATTGGGAGGTTGCCATTAGCGAATAAATAATTAAAGAACAAACAATATTAATAATTAACAACAACACATTTGGGAAAACTGTTACGAAATGATGGATCAATTGGAAGTGTCTGCTGAAAAAGTAGATCTCAGCGAGTTTGAAAATTTATTAAATCAAAATTTTGATGTTACGAAACCAGGTGACTTAGTCATGGGTAGGGTGACGGAGGCTGGCAAGGAGTATGTCACTGTTGATATTGGTTTTAAGTCCGAGGGGCACATACCAATTGGCCAGTTCGTAAACTCCGAAGGTAGGATAACTGTAAACGTTGGCGACGAGGTCGAGGTTTTGCTGTTATCTGCTGAGAACGAAGATGGCGAGATTATTCTTTCAAAGGATCGCGCAGAACAATTTCGCGTATGGGAGCGTTTAGCTGAGCTCTTCAATAATGGAGCCAATGTGCAGGGGCGAGTTGTGCAGAAAGTTAAGGGGGGCTTACAGGTAGACGTAGGAGTTCCGGCATTTCTGCCTGGTTCTCAAATAGACGTTAGGCCGCAGCGCAATTTAGACAAGTTTGTCGGCGAGACTCTGGATTTTCGAATTCTCAAGTTTAGTCGCGAGCGCGGCAATATTGTTCTTTCTCGCCGTGTAGTTCTCGAGGAAGAGAGGGACGCCTTAAAGAAAGATACTTTGGTGCAGCTAGCTGAGGGCGTAGTTATCGAAGGAGTAGTAAAGAACATTACGGATTACGGCGCCTTTATAGATTTAGGTGGGATTGATGGACTGCTACACATTACTGACATGTCCTGGGGCCGCGTGAATCACCCATCGGAGCTATTGACTACCGGGCAGACGTTGCCAGTGGTAGTTCTAAAATACGATGCAGATAAGGAGCGCGTTAGTTTAGGTATTAAGCAGCTTCATCCGAATCCCTGGGAAAATGTGCAAGCTCGGTACGTAACTGGCTCAACCGTGGAAGGAACTGTCGTTAGCCTTACTGACTATGGCGCATTTGTAAAACTCGAGGAAGGCGTTGAAGGATTGATTCACGTTTCCGAGCTCAGTTGGACAAAGAAGGTTAGACATCCGTCTAAGATTTTAGGCGTCGGAGAGAAGGTAAAGGCGGTTGTGCTAGAAGTAAACCCCGAACAGCAGCGCATCAGCCTTGGACTTAAGCAGTTAACTGCTAATCCCTGGGACGAGCTTGCCAAGCACCATCCGGTGGGCACAAAGATTAAGGGCCACGTTCGCTCTGTTACGGATTTTGGCGTATTCGTTACTGTTAAGGACGATATAGATGGATTGGTACACGTCTCAGACCTCTTCTGGACGAAAAGAGTTCGCGATGCAAAGGAAATTCAGGAGCAATTTAAGAAGGGAGCAGAGGTCGAGGCAATCGTGCTCGATATAGATCCCACTAACGAGCGCCTGAGCCTCGGCATTAAGCAACTTACACCAGATATTTGGGAATCGGTTCCATATCGATATCCTACGGGAGCTAGGGTTAAGGGCAAGATTAATAGCATCACTGACTTTGGCCTTTTTGTTGAGTTGGAGGAAGGCGTAGAGGGCTTGGTGCACGTTTCTCAGCTCGGTTTAGCCAAAGGCGAGCAGCATAGAGACAAGTTCTCCGTAGGCATGGAGATAGAGTCTGAGGTGGTAAACGTTGACCGAAACGAGCGGCGCATTAGTCTTAGCATGAAGCAGCATAAGCCGCCTCGAGAGAAGGAAGAGTATGCGCAGTACCTCGAGGATACTGGTGGAGCGGTTACTTTTGGCGATCTGCTACAACAAGAGTTTCAGCGCGGCAGGAACGAGGATAGCGGTGAGTAGTTCGCTAAGTGTGCAAGCGGGGATGGCTCAGGGAGCGAAGTTAATTTGAGTGATAGCTTTATTGGAGAAAGAGACGAGCTAATAGCAAGTGTTCAGTCTAATGCTGAACACTTGCCCCCCATGATGCGCTGTTACCTTGGGTATAAGGCCGACTACCCCGAGCATTTGTTACTACTTCAGGTCGGCGATTTTTACGAGCTTTTTTTCGAGGATGCTACTGTCGCGGCGGCGGCTTTGGATGTTCGCCTAACTTCTCGCAATAAGAATAGCGAAAATTCTATCCCTATGTGTGGCGTGCCGGTGCATGCCATAGATGCTTATATTCCCAAACTTCTCGCTAAAGGTTTTAGTTGCGTAATCGTATCGCAAACTAGTGAGGCTAAAGCCAAAGGGCCAGTTCTGCGCGAAATAACTCGCATTATTACTCCTGGGGTTCGCTATGAGGGAGAGGGTTTAGACGAGAAGAAATTTAACTATCTTGCGGCCTGTGCCTTAAACGCCAGAGAGAGTGGCGCGTTGGTTTTTGTAGATGTTTCTACGGGAAGCCTTCGCGTGGGCGAAGTAGAAAATCTTGAAAATTTGCTCGAAATGCTTGAGCGCGTTTCTCCTAGCGAATTAATCCTTCCCTCTACGCTTTTTGGCGTGTCCACCAAAGAAAACCAGAACTGGCTTAGAAAAGTCCGCAAAAAAGCGAATGAACTAAATTGCCACATAGTCATGCGGCCGTTTGTTGTGGTTAGCGAGAGGGATATTTCTCGGCGCCTGGAGATGTTGCTTAGGGAAAATAGCAGTGTAGGTGTTGGGGCCGCTAGCGACAACTCAAGAGGACTTTCGCAAGAAGCCTGTTCGGCCCTTGCTGCTGCTATAAACTACGTAGAGGAGGTTTCCTTTGGGCCGCTAGCGCGCATTTTTCAGTTTACAGTGGAGAAGTCAAATGGAGTAGTTTTTATCGATGCGGCGACGAGAAGGAATCTCGAGCTCTTTGAAACGCGCATAGATGGCACGCGAAAGAACTCCTTGATTGATTTAATGGATCTTACGCAGACGGCGATGGGCTCTCGTTTGCTTAGGGAGTGGTTATCGGCTCCCAGTTGCGAATTAGATGTAATCGAGAGTAGGCAGGCAGCTGTGGAGGAGTTAGTTAGATTAGATAGCTCGCGTGCTCGCCTTAGAGAATTGCTTGCGGCGGTGCGCGATATAGATAGGCTGATGTCGCGAGTAACTACGATGCGTGCAACGCCTAGAGACTTGCGCGTGCTAGCGGACTCGTTGTCGGAGCTCCCAGAAATTCGCCGTTTTTTAGGCGAGTGCTCGAGCGAAATGCTTAAACGGCTGCTAGCAGATTTCGATACTCTGGAAGACATTTGCCGAAAGCTCAATAGTGCCTTAGTCGATGAACCTAGCAATAAGATAAACGAAGGAGGAATTATTCGCGAAGGTTTTAGCTCGAATGTCGACGACTTACGCGAGTTAAGTGGCGAAGCTAAGCAATGGCTATTAAAGTTAGAGGCTGAGGAGAAGATAAGAACCGGCATAAGTGGTCTTAAAGTTCGCTACAATAACGTGTTTGGGTATTTTTTTGAGGTGACTAAATCCCACTTGAGTAAAGTACCTTCGCACTATCAACGCAAACAGACGCTTGCCAATGCGGAGCGCTTTTCAACTGATGAGTTAAAGAGTTTAGAAGTTTCGGTTTTGTCGGCAAAAGCTCGGCAAATCGAATTGGAGAAAGAGCTGTTTATCGAACTTAGGTCGTATGTAGCTGGCGAAGCGCATAGGATTCAAGCTACGAGTCGCGGTTTAAGTCTTTTAGACGTGTTCGCAGCTTTGGCGGAGCTCGCCCATAGGCGAAATTATTGTAGGCCCAAAATAGTTCAGGGAACCAAGCTGCATATTAAAGCTGGACGCCATCCCGTTATCGAAATGGTAATAGGGGCGCACAATTTTGTTCCCAATGACTGCACATTGGACAGCGAGGGAGAGGGGAAATATTTTGCACTGCTTACAGGTCCCAATATGGGAGGTAAGTCTACGTACTTAAGGCAGGTTGGATTAATTCAGCTTTTAGCCCAAATTGGTTCTTTTGTTCCGGCGGAATCTGCAGAGCTAAGTTTGGTAGATAGGATATTTACGCGAATTGGCGCCGCGGACGACATTGCTAGGGGAGACTCCACTTTTATGGTGGAGATGCGCGAGGCCACGACTATAGTAAAGAGGGCTACAGAAAGATCCTTGGTGTTAATTGACGAAATTGGCAGGGGAACGGCTACGGCTGACGGATTAGCCATTGCTACTTCTATTGCCGAGTGGTTGCACGATTGCATAGGAGCGAAAACTATTTTTGCGACGCATTTTCACCAATTGACTAGTCTCGCCGAGGCTAAGAAGGGGGTAAGTTGTATAACTGTGGGCATTGTTGAAGATGGGGATGAAATAATTTTTACACACAGAATTGAAAATGGAACCGCCGATCGTAGCTATGGTCTGGAAGTCGCACGGCTTGCCGGCTTGCCACAGCCGTTGTTGCAGCGCGCGAGGATGGCAATGAGTTCTTTTGAGAATTGTGAGACTTTGACTAGCGATCTATTTAATCAGCCGCTGAGTTCTCAGATAGCCGTATTTGCCGATAATAGCAGTGTTCCCCCAGCGCGTGAGGATGTGCCCTCTAGCAATGCAGAGCATGAATTGGTAGTTGAGCGCATACTATCTTTTGATATAAATTCCATGACACCTCTTCAGGCTTTACGGGAGCTCGAGGCGCTACAAAACGAGCTTTCGCAGTAGCGCCTATTGGGCTCGGAATTGTGTGTATGCTGGGAAGTGGGAATGGAAGTGCTCCAGTTTCGTGTATTATATGCCTATGCGCAATTGCATTAAAAATTTTGTCCTAATCGGGATAATTGTCTTGTCGCTCTTGCTTTCCTGCGTGGAGGGTTTTTGCGCCGAGGAGGCGGTTTCTCGCCAAGATTTTGAGCAAGCTAGGAGGGCTGCACAACAGTTGCTAAAACAAGATACGCGTGTGAGAAAGCTAGACGAGTGGCTGGAAGCGGCAAAGTCTTTGCAGTCTTTTTTGCAGGATAATCCTGATACCGTTGAAACGCCCAAAGCTTTGTTTTTGTTGGGGCAGATTTTTGAAATCATGGGGCGGGAGAGGAAGTCTACTGAGAGTAGTGCTCGTGCCGTGTCTTATTACGAAATAGTTTGTAGAGATTTTGTGGGGCATTACTTGGCCGACGATGCACTGCTTCGCCTTGGGGATCTGAGGCGCAATGTTTTTAGAGATGAGGTCGGGGCCAAGGTGGCTTATTTTGAGATAATAGACAAGTATCCAGGTTCGGACATGGTGGCGGAGGCGAATAGGAGAGTTCGTGGCGAAGCTCGCCTGCCCGGTATTGCAGTGCCGGTTCCGCGACCAGTGAGTGTGAGCAGAAAGAAACTAGCGCCAGTAGTTGTAATAGATCCAGGGCATGGTGGAGAGGGTGATTTAGGTGCGCTTGGAGTAGATGGCGATTACGAGAAGGACATAGTGCTAAATATTGCCATTTACTTGGATGAGATGCTTAGGAAGAGGCTTTTCGTCGATACAGTGCTTACGCGTGCGCGCGATCAAGAGCTCGCGCTTGCCGATAGGGCGAAAATTGCCAATGATAAGCAAGCGGACGTTTTTATCTCTATTCACGCCAATGCAAGTGTGAATAAAAGTGCAAGTGGTATAGAGACTTATTACTTAGACAATACCGCTGACCAATCCTCCCTTAAACTTGCCGAGCGCGAAAACAGCAGCTTTAATCCCAATGCCGACGATTTAAAGTTTATCTTAAGCGATTTAATTCAAAACGCCAAGTTGGACGATTCCATAACTTTGGCGCACCGCGTGCAGGATTCCTTAGTGGGGCGAATTTCTAGGCGTTACGAAGGGGTAAACAATCTGGGAGTAAAGAAAGCGCCGTTTTACGTCCTCGTGGGGGCGCACATGCCATGTGTGCTTACCGAAGTATCGTTTATTGATCACGCTGTGGAGGGAAAGCGATTGGCGGATCGCTCCTATCAGCGGCTAATAGCGGAGGCGATTTTTTTGGGCATTAAGGCGTACTTTAAAGACAAAAGTGTTAAGTAGATTTGAGCAAATATACTCTCCCGTGGAAATCGCCTTCATGCGTCAGCTTGGCAAGCTAGCCATTGAGAGTAGAAGCCGCGCTTTTATAGTGGGTGGCATGCCAAGGGATTTATTGCTGGAGCACTACTGCGCTGACGTCGACATATTAATTGAGGGCGATGCCATAGAATACTGCTCACGGTTGATAGATAATTGGCCTGTTTTTTTCCACGGAATTGAACCACCAAGTAGTTTTGTGACTTTTAAAAAGTATAAGACTGCCAAACTAAAATTTGAGCAGGAGATTTTTCCTCAAGTTGACTTGCTTGAATTCGCCTCTGCGCGGAAAGAAACTTATCCCCTTTCGGGTGCGGCGCCAATAGTCGAGTGGGCCGATCTGGATGCTGACTTAGCTCGGCGCGATTTTAGTATTAATGCCATGGCAGTCGGCCTTTCGCCGGAGGATTTTGGACAAGTTTACGATTCTTTTAATGGGCGAGAGGATTTAAAGGAGGGCTTGCTACGAGTATTGCACGCCGAAAGTTTTGTCGATGATCCAGTTCGGATTTTAAGGGGTCTTAGGCTTGTAGCGCGTTTTGGATTGTCTTTTGAGTCAACCACTGAGGAACTCTTTTGTAGAGCGATAGAAGGCGAATTTTTGAGAAGAGTTCCTTGGGAGAGATTGTTTGATGAGATGCGAAAGGTTTTAAGCGAAAAATTTCCGGCTGAAATATTAATTGTGTTTGAGCGACATAAAGTGCTCTCGCAAATTGAGCCGCTTTGGAGTGTCTCGGATGATGTTTTGCTAAGTATCATGGAAGCTAGTAGCGGTGTATTCGATAGTTATCTAGCGATTAGTAGTAATAAGCCCTATGTGCGATGGGAGCTTCTGCTTGTATTCTTATATAAGCTCGTTAGCGAGGAGGATTTTTTTGAAAGCCTAAAAAAATTTAAGCTTTCAAATTCCCAGATAAAGCGCCTAATAGTTTTAAGGACTGCGTTATCAAATGCACATTGAATGCCACTTTGTAATTAGAGATGCAGTGCGCGAGCTTTTTTTACTTTCTGAGGTAGAGTTAGAGCGAGCGGTTAAGGTAGAGAGTTGTGAACCTAAGTACGGAGCTATGCTAACTTCTAGGGTAGCTTTTGATTTAGCTCATATTGTCAAGTTAAATGCGACAGATGGCGGCCATCTTGGGCCTTTAGAGATTGCAAATCTCATTCTCGAAAATCTTCGAGGGAGGGGGCAGTTAGAGTCCAGGGATTTTTTTTCGTTTTCTCTGGGCGGAGGTGGGCACATCAATTCAACGCCTAGCGATATCTTTGTTGATAGCTATTTTGCGCGTTTGTGGAAAATAGGCGTAGATGTTCTCTTTTCGCAGGGGAGCTTTGTAGTTAGCGAATGTAATAGTGAAGGTGGGCCAAGAGAAGGTAGTAATATTAACTGGAGTGATATTTTTAGTCGTTGCCGTGAGGAAAAGAGCGATGACGTTGCCTTGTTTGCACATAAACTTCTTGGTCAGGAGTTTGTTTCTTTTAGGGACAAGCTAATGGCACTTGCCCTGCTTGCTGACCGGGAACTAGAGGTGAAACCTTATTTGCTTGGCCTTTGCGGGCGCCAAAACATTCCCTGGTATTTTGACAAGTTTGTTAGCGATGTTAGTAGTTATCTGTCTAAATATCCTATTATTGAAGTGCCGCAGTGGGGAATAGCTACCGAAGAAATGTTTATGCCAGTTATTATTAAAATTCTCGAATTCCGCCATAAATTTTTTCTTGCTGCGGAGGAGGGTAAGCCCTGGTTAGTAGTTAGGCAATTAATTGAAATGATAAGGGATTTTTATACTTTTTTTCGCCACCCATCGTTTCTGAGGCGACAAACTTGCCTTAACGAGCATGGGGTCATTATAGCGCATCAGGCGGCATTTTTAGCTCAAGTCATTCGCTCTTTGCTGGCAATTAGCCTGCGGTATCTTGGACTGCCTATGCAAAGGGAAACTTCCTTGGGATAGAGCTATTTTGTACCTGCGACTAGACTAGGGTATTTCGATGGGATAAAATTAAAAGCATAAACATAGCTGTTTATTGCAATGCATGCTGTTTCGACATGCTCCTAGTGACTAAATATAGTAGAGCCTTTGGGTTGCATTGAAAGCGTATTTTATTTGAGTAGTAATAAAGAGTATTTTTCGAGCTGGATGTCATCTTATGCAAATGTGGTGCATTTTTTTAAGTCTTTTGGTGAGGCCAGACGAGGGGACGGTTAGCAGCTCGTGATAAGGTTTAGTGCAAAGCGATGAAATCAGAAAAAGGAAGCGCGGTGTTAGAGTTCTCTATCTCATTATTCTTTATTACTGTACTCATGGTTGGCGTTATAGATGTTGGCAATATGATTAATGATTATCTTGCATTAACTCAAATTGCTAGAGAAGGAACTAGGGTAGCTGCTTCTAAGCTTGGGTTAGCGTCTACAGAAGTAGGCGCTATTTGTGTGTTTGACAGCAGCACAGCTATTAAGTGCTGTACGTCTAGTGGTTGTAGTAACGCCTGTGGGCAGGAGCATTTTGAAGTGCAACAACGGGTGTTTAACTTGATACAGTCACAGAAGCTGAGCTTGCAGGCAGATAGTATCGTGATTGCGTCCTACTATTGTCAAAATCCCGTTGCGGCAAATCCTCAGGGCGACAAGACGAAAGTTCAGATTTCTGCGAGATACGAGGCTTTTTTTCCTCTATTTAACGGGAATGGAATAAACGTTTCAGAAGTGGGGCCTTATTTGTACTAAGGCTTAGGAGTGGATTTTTGAAGTATATTGTAACGCGAATTTTATGATAGCTGTTAAGAAACATATAAGGCGCTCTTCATTT
>JADLFC010000075.1 GCA_020845775.1 Deltaproteobacteria bacterium | reverse complement strand
GCGCATTAGGGATTGAGTAGCGATATGTTTTTTAGAAACGTTTTCTATGTGTTTTGTGCGTTGTTACTGATGTTCGCGAGTAGTTCTTGCGTCCTGATTCTTCCTTTTATGGAGCTCGAGAATGGTTCTGCTAGTTCCGAAGAAGCCTGTCTTGTGGATGCAGAGCCAGAGATACTGCGCATTGCTAAACCTAAACTCAATAAGGCTATAAATCGCGATGCTGTTCTCATTGCGAAATACATGAAGGAATTACATGACAAGGATGCGGCGGTGCGAACGAGAGCTGCTTCATCCCTTGGTTCGCTTGGAGCGAAGGCTAAAAAGGCAGTTCCACTTCTAATTGCCTCTCTAGATGATGAGAGTAAGCATGTGCGCCGAGCGTCGGCAAAGTCACTTGGAAAAATCCATTCGCCCGAAGCCGTTTCGCCGTTAATTCGCACGTTGCGCGACAGGGACTGGTTTGTGGCACATTCGGCTGCAAATGCGCTTAAGAATTTTAATACCTCTCAAGCGAGGAGAGCGTTAGTGGCGTATCGAAGTAAAAACCCCTAGTAGCCATATGGCGGCAGTGGTAGGGGTTGTTTTGCCGCTAATTTACTTTCTTGTGTCGTCTGACACTATCTTCCCATCGTGAAGGCGAATTAAGCGTTTTGCATAATTCATGACTAACTGATCGTGAGTTGAGAAGATGAACGTAATGGAATGTTCTTCATTTAGCTCTAGCATCATGTCCATTAGTTCTGCTGCGGTTTTAGAATCCAAATTAGCTGTCGGTTCGTCAGCTAGAATTAAGCTTGGAAATGTAACAATAGCTCGAGCTATGGCCACGCGCTGTTGCTGGCCACCAGAAAGTTCCCCTGGGCGTCTATCTTCGAGCCCGGAAAGGCCGACTTCGCGCAGTACGAGCATGGCGCGTTCTCTGCGTTCCTTTGCCCTGATGCCTTGAAGCTGCATAATGAATTCTACGTTTTCGCATGCGCTAAGTACTGGCAATAGGTTGTAAGATTGAAAAACAAAACCAATGGAATGGAGCCTCAAGCGCGCCAATTCTGCTTGGCTCATATGGTTGAGAAGTCTACCGGCAATACGGATTTCACCGCTGCTCGAAATGTCTAGCCCGCCGAGCAAGTTTAGTAGCGTAGTTTTGCCTGACCCCGAGGGCCCGCATAAGCTAATAAACTCTCCGCCCTCAATGTTTAGATTGATGTCAACCAAAGCTTTCACCTCGTTCGGGCCCTGCAAGTAGGATTTGCATACGTTTTGACAAGTAACTGACTTTATCATGGCAAGTAAGTCCCTATTGTTTTCGCATTGCTTCTACCGGAGTGAACCTAGATGCTCGCCATGCCGGATAAACACTACTAATCATTCCCAGCAGGAAAACCATCAAATTAATTGCGAAACAGTCTGAAACGCGAAGCGTCGGGTACAACACGCTGCGCAGCCCGGCAAGTTGTGTTCCTTCGGCAAATCGGCTTAAATCGATACCATCCCGAAGCCAGTAAATGTTTAGCCACCCAAGCAAGTTGCCGCTAATAGCACCCGCTAGCAATAGAAAAAAAGACTCGCCTAAAATCTGCATGCAAATTGTCTTTCGATCCATGCCAATCGCTAACAGAAGACCAAATTCTCTCACGCGCTCGTAGATAGCCATAAAAAGCGTATTGATGAGACCAAAAGATACTGTAACTATTACTATAGAAAACCATAGGAGCAAAAATCCGTTTTGTATCCTGACAGTAGCCTGAATAAGTGGCTGAAGAACCGTCCAGGGCTTTATGTCAAGCCGCGGTGCCGCTGTTTTTAACTCCTTCAGGATTTCGCCCATATTTACTTCGCTGCGTAGAAGGAGCGATATTTCTGAAATAGCTTCCTCTAGTCCTAAGAATTTTCTAGCTGCGCCGATTGTCAAGAATGCATAACCTAGCTCTGTGCTTTCAAGGGCAGCCTCGAAAAGTCCTACGACCTTAAAACCGCGATCCACGAGTTCATTGCGTTCATTTTGACTTATTATAACTACGCGCTTCCCTAGCTTAGTCTTTAATCGCTGCGCAAGTTTTGCGCCGAGAATTACACCTTCTTCTGCGTCGGTGCTGAAATAGTGGCCTTTGGCTACAGCTTTGCCTATAAACGAGAGGTCTTTTTCTCGATTGGGCTCAATTCCAACTAACATGACCCCAGAAGATTCGCGTTCGCTCATAACGACAGCTGGAACCCTAATGCGCGGCGCCCATGACTTTACTCTAGAGTCGTTTAGAACGTTCAGCAAAGAGCTTTCTGTCGGCGGCATGCTGTTATCTATGTTCGGATCATCTACATAATTTTTAGCGTGAACCTGTATGTGTCCAGTTAAGTTAGCGATGGCATCCTCCATGATTTGATCCACTACGCCTCTAGCCATAGCTGCAAACGCGAGCATCGACCACATGGCAGCCGCTATGGACAGTATCGTGAGCACCGTGCGCCTGGGATTCCTAAACAAATTTCTCAGGGCTAATTTAACGAGCAAGCGTTTCCTCACCTCAATTGGTAACGTTATCTAACGCCTTAGCGCATCCATGAGAGGAATTCTTTGGACATGCCATGCGGGAAAAAGCGCAGCTAGGAGAGAACTTAGCAGAATTAGTCCAGGGCCTAAAGTCAATGCGTCGACACTTAGCTGTGGTCTAATCACTGTTGGTAAATTCCACTGTTTCATAATTTCCTCGCTCCCAGGTATGCTAAAACCAAACACTTTATAATACCAAAGAATTAGAGCTCCTAGAGTTACGCCTATTGCCAGTGCCACTATGCTAAGCAAAACACATTCGACAATAATTAATGCGCCAAGGATTCCCCTATTAGCTCCAATAGCGAGCATAACTCCGAATTCATGAGTGCGCTCAATTGTCGACATTAGAAACGTATTGAGCACGGCAAACGCAACGACTAACACTAGCGTGGAGTAAAATAACCACCCAGATGCAATGTCTAGCTGCGCAGCCTGCTTTAAGCCAGGCAGTAGTTCGTCCCAACGAAGCGCCACTAGCTCGTTATGGCTATTAAACGAAAGCGACCGGAGCGAGTTTTGTATTGCGGCTTGCATAAAGGGAATGCCATCCAGGGACGCGCCTAAAACCACAATGCTATGGGCCCTATTCTCCATGGAATATGTCTCCGAAAAGAAGTTTAGTGGAATGCTAGCCATATTGCGATCTATATCAGCAGAACCGGTTTCAAAGATTCCAACTATATCGACAACAGTTGCGGCTAAAGAGCCGTCGAATGCCTGTCCGAGTAGCGTTAATTCTCTACCGACCTTTACTCTAAGATTGCGCGCCAATACTGCACCGATGACAATGGTATTGTAGTCGCCTTCTTGCAGATATCTACCCGAAACGATTTGCTTGGGGATGGTGGATAAAACAGGCTCCCTAGTTGCTTCTACGCCGTTAAGCTGAACACCGTAGCTTCGCTTCGCGGACGAAACTAGTGCAAAGCCGTGTGCGCGCACAGAGGTAGCCACGATGTTGGGAATAGTCCTAACAATTGAACTGACGTCATTTGGATTCTCAATTGTTAGTTCCATGCTTGGTGATTCCAGATAGCCGCGTGCCTGGATCTGCAAGTGACCATGGTATATGCTAACAGCCGCGTTTATAGCAGCGGTCCAGGAGCTAAGCTGTAATCCAACGAAGAATACTAAAGTGGTAGCAGCGACTACCATTCCAAGTATTGTAAGGAGAGTGCGCCTCGGGTTTCGCCAAATATTTCGCCATGCCATTTTTATAATAGTAAGCATAGTAATATTTTGCGCTACTGGCGAGGATGTCGCAAGTTTGAGAGAGTGAAAAATACATCGGGTATTTCGACGCCAAACCGTGCAGTGCTAGTTTCGATACGCGTCCAAGTATCGGCTTTCTCGATCTGTTCCATAACTATTACAGTCGCATACAGTTTGCCATCTAACGGCTTGATTTCTGCAGCTCTAAGTTTTTTTGTAAGGCGGCCATCTTGATCGTAAAAGGCATGCTCGAGAATGATGAAATCTTCGCGGATCAGCAGTATTTCCTTGCCCCAGACAACTGGGGCAGATTCGTGCGGATGAGATTCTACAGTGTAGACGATCTTGTCGTCTAGTCGTGTTGTCGCAACTATTTTGTGATCGTAGTGCTCGATAATGTCATCGGCTTTTGCCAAATCGTTATACGAAAAATCTGAGCCCATCCAGCTCTGGTGCATCATGCTAGGTGGAACTCGCACAATCTTGTTGATATTTGGCGTAAAGAGCCACATTTGGTTTCCCCGCGTAAGCGAAGCATTTCCTGCGTCTTTCGCTGGTGCGGTAAATCTAACCAAGGCGTTATCATCTCCTTCAGTCCATACCTTGACGCTCATCTCGCGTTCCCAGCGTGGGCGATGAATTGTCATTTTTGATTCGGAATATGAGGATCTGTCTCTCCAATAGTCGACTGCGGCTTTTACTAACTTATCTCCATCCAGAGCCGGGGCCGCATTGGAAACGTCGGGCAGCGCAATGGCAAAATAAAATCCGATTAACAACGCAAGCGTCTTCTTCATATTCATAGAAACCCATACACAATTATGCGAATTGCTATATTGGTGAATATGCCGGCTACGACGTCATCTAAAGTTATTCCCAAACCACCCCCTAAGCGTTCCAGTTGGCGAATTGGCGGTGGCTTGCCTATGTCGAATAGGCGAAAGAGCAGAAAAGCCGCGATAAAAATAGCTGTTGAGACTTCGACAAACAGAATGGCTACAAAATAGCCAGCAATCTCATCAATGACAACTTGTTTCGGATCCTTAGCCTTGTTCTCGTTTAAGTAGAGTTGGTATTGACATGCCCTATCGGAAACAAGAATCGAAAATGCAATAAAAACGGCCACGAAAAAAGCGGCGTAAGCACTTTGCCAAAAACCTGGGCATAATGTATGCGCAAATATTGCTAGGATTAAACCCACTACCGTTCCCCAAGTTCCTGGGGCAAAGGGAATGTATCCTGAGTAAAAACCACTTGCAAAAAAGTTGCATAGTGTTTTCTTCCAGTATCCTAATTCGCCTTTATTAAACATACTGCTATTCATGGTTTCTATAGAGAAATACTCTTTGCATAAAATACGATAGATATTATATTTTTTGCAAACGGCATAGTATATTATTAATTAGGGGGAAAGACTTAAATGCTTAGAGTTGGTCCATACGAAGTTAGTGTGTTGGTAGCGGACAGGTTGCGCTTGGATGGGGGCGCTATGTTTGGTGCTATACCTAAGACCTTATGGGAGCGGAGCATTGCTGCGGACGAGAAGAATAGGATTCAGTTAGTGTGTAGGTTGTTGGTTTTGAAGAGCTCGGAGCGGACTGTATTAGTAGATCTTGGCGTTGGAAGAAAATGGGATCAAAGGCGGCGAGATATTTATGCTATCGAGCATATTGTTGCTAAGCCGCTCCTCGAGGAAGTTGAGGGCGTGACAGACATAATTCTAACGCACCTACATTTTGACCATGTTGGTGGCATAAGCCATATTGGTGCCGATAACAGGCCAGTTTTGAGTGCGCCAAAGGCTAGAGTATATTTAAACAAAGTAAACTGGGAACATGCTCACAACTGCGGTTTGAGAGAGAAAGCGAGTTACTTGCCGGAAAATCTAGGGCCTCTGAGCAAAGCAGATTTGCGGTTCGTTGGCGATGGAGAGGAGATTTTGCCACAGATTAGAACTTTTTTTGCCAACGGACATACTCATGGATTGTGTTGGATTCAAGTTGGTGAGGGGACTGGCTCGGTTGTCTATCCATCTGACTTAATTCCTATGAGTCATCATGTTCCGATACCATATGTCATGGGGTACGATTTGTGCGCGGAGACTAGCATGCTTGAGAAAGAGCGGTTTCTGAAAGGGGCGGTTGAGGAGAATTGGATAGTTGTTTTCGAGCACGATCCTGATATTGCTGCGGCAACTGTTGTGAGGGACTCGAGTGGCAGATATTTGATCGGTGAGGTCGTTAGCATTTAGTTGTAATCTACGGTGTTATACCATTTGCAAAAATGTATTTTTCATCAAAAAAAGGTGACTTGGCGTATTTGTCCCTTCTAATCATTTGGGGGGCGGCGATTGCTTTTATTGGCTTAGGGGCTTTTGAATTTTTTCGACATACTGAGGCCGATCGCACATTGATTGGCTTGGAGATGCTTAGTAGTGGTAACTACCTCGTGCCGCATCTATTGGGTTCGGTAATTCTAACTAAGCCGCCTTTGTTTTATTGGCTAATTGCGGCAAGCATTGCGTTGTTTGGGCAGGTCAGCGAGTGGGTTGCACGATTTCCTTCTGCGGTTGCAGCGTTGATTTTGATTTGCTGCCAATATCTATTTTGGCGCCGTTCTGGGCATAGCAAAAATATTTCGACCCTGTCTGCGCTCATGCTTAGTTCTTGTCCGTTATTTTTTCAGCTTTCTAGTGTTGCTGAGATAGACATGGTTTTTGCGTTATTTTGTGCGATTTCTTTATATTCTGCCTATTTCGTGTTGGTGGAAGCTTCAAAATGGAGCTTGGTGATAAGTGGCATTGCGGCTGGTCTAGCATTTTTAACCAAAGGGCCGCCAATAGTATTTTTTTTAATTGCTTCTACTGTGTTGTTTTATATTTGGCTAAGGTTTAGGGGAATTGTTACGCCGTCAACTTCTTCGCTGTGGAGGTTTTTTTCGTGTGGGCTGGTGTGGGTTTGTACTTTTTTGTTTGTGGCGGGAATTTGGTTAGCGCTTGTGGCGAGCACAGTTGGGTGGGAGGCGTTGGTGCATCAGTTTCGAGTTGAGGTTGTAGAACGAGTTGTTAGCGCCAATACTCATTCTCGCGGTTTATTTTTTTATTTAGGAAGTCTTATTGGGGGGCTATCGCCGTGGAGCATTTTTTTATTGGGAGGCCTATTTGTTGCGCTTAAGTCAAGGCAGGAAGTTTTTAAGGAAGCAGCTTCAGCAATATCTTCTCATTTGTTGGTGTATAGCATGATTGTCGTGTTTAGCTCGATGTTAATGCTGTCTCTTGCTCAAGGCAAGTCGAGTCGTTATTTATTCCCGGTTTATCCGTTCGCTACTAATATTGCACTTTATTCTGCACTTGCGCTTCGCGGTTCCAACTTAGAGGCTATAGGTTTTAGTCTCTGCTCTTTGTTGGCGTGGATTGTTGGCATTGGCTTAATGGGCGCGGGTTTTTATTTAGGAATTTTTACTAATGTGTCTGGGGTGCATGGTGCTAAAGTTGTAATGGCTGGTGTTTGTCTTGGATCGGCCGTGTTCTTTTTTGCCCATGTATGCAGGAAGAGGGCTCGAATTTTCGTGATGGTTGCTCTTTTGCTTATCATGATTTGTATTCGTATGGCTCAAGTTACTGTATATGCATCAAACCGCAATGCAGAGCGTTCGGTAAAAGGTCTTGCTGCAAAGATTGACGAACTTGTGGCGCCTGGGAAGACAATTTACACTGTGGAGATGTTTGAGCGTTGGATTGTGTTTTATCTAGTTAAGCAGGGTAGGGTAGTTAGGCGACTTTCGCCGTCTTTGGTTTCTACTCTAAAGAACAGCTCTGAAGAGCAGTATATTCTGCTGAATTACGAAGAGGAACTTTGGCGCCTAAATCAGCTACGTTATTACGACAAGGACACAGAGGTTATTGCAACTATTGAGGATGGGCGAGAACGCCTGCTGTTAATAAAGGCGAGAAGCGATATTTTGGAGTATTTAGAACCCCACGAATACTTTCCAACTATTCCCACATTGCCCGCGGCTAACGCCGTATGGAAATCCCAGCAGTCGGGGGATTGAGTTAATAGTGGTTTTTCTGCTATGGTTCCCCATGTCAAACTCTCACGCGGGTCTGGCGGAATAGGTAGACGCACAGGATTTAAGAGAAAGTGAGTGAAGTGGTTTTGATGAAAAAACTTATGCCCGGATGGCGAAATTGGTAGACGCACAGGACTTAAAATCCTGGGTTGCGAAAGCGACGTGCCAGTTCGATTCTGGCTCTGGGCAGTAAAATCAAATAGTTGAGTCACTTTCTTTTGAGTCTTGAAGTTCAATCTCAGGATCAAAACTTGCTGAGTGAGAACGAACTTTGTGAGACAGAACGAGAAGATTTTCAGATTTGATTATTTTCTCAGTCATTCTCACTTAGGTTTGCTCATTCTTTTAACGATTATTCTCACTGACAACAATCGGTGGAAAAGGAGTGAGAATGAGCAAAGAAGATTTACATTACATCTGTGGCGACAGCATAGTTGTTTATAAGCGAGCAAAGAGCAGAACAGATTGCTGGTATGCTCGCGTAAAACTTGATCACAACAAACGTTGGAAGAAGTTCTCAACGAAGACTTGCGATCTTCAGGCGGCGTTAAAATATGCGGAGACGCAGTATCACGTTGTTAAGGAGTTACTGAAAAGCGGAGTTGCTGTTGAATCACGAAGATTTTCTTACATTGCTGATTTAGCCATTGAAGAGATGGAAGAAGAACTAAAAGCAGGCAGAGGTAAAGCAACTTACTATGATTACATTCGTATTATCAATCGCTAATCTCAGATCGTGATGCTCAAGAATGATGGGCTTAAAGGTGAACGGCGACCATATTTTGAGCTTCATGAATATCAGAAGCTTTACCGTTTCATGCGTAAGTGTGTGCGACTAAGCACCAAAGATTCCCCACAAGGTGGCGTTAAAAATCAGACCATCATGATCAGGGAGCTTCTTCGTGATTACGTACTCTTTCTCACAAATACTGGGCTTCGGCATGGAACAGAGACAAGGAATCTAAAGTGGAAACATATCTCTGAGAGTGTCATTGACGGTGAAACATACGTGATCATTAAGCTTGAGAGAGGAAAAACTGGCAGAAGGACAATCGTTTGTAAGCATAGCGTCAGACGATATTTGGAGCGTATTAGAGACATGTTTCCGCATTTAAAAAATCGAACCTTAAACCAGATGCTTGATGTAGATGAACCCGTTTTTAGATGTCGTGATGGTTCAGTTCCAAAAGATTGGCACGGGGCATTCAAGAACATGCTGATCAAAGCTGGTCTTTTAAATGACGTGAATGGGGCAAGACGCTCTCTGTATTCATTGCGGCATACCTACGCTACTTTTCAAATTTTGTATGGAAAACTAGATCTCCATACGCTGGCAAAGAACATGGGAACATCAATTGCGATGCTGGAGAGGCACTACTCTCACCTTGAAGTTCTTCATCGAGCAGAAGCTCTGGCGGGGAAACGATATGCGCAATCGAGGAGAAGGCAGGAAACAAAGATATTAGAGTTTAAAGACGCCGACTTGAAATTATTTGGAGTTCAGACTCCCAAGGAACTCGTTCAGCAAGTTGTAGATGGAACACAGATGATACTTCAGCGGGATCCAATGGGTGGTAAGGCTTAGAATTTACAATGTTCAAATCGCTTACAATATGATTTAATTAATGACGCAATATGGAGAATGTATAATTCGTGAATTCAGATCATCCAACATACCCTAACCCGACTATTCAGGAGGCTGTTATTGAGGTTCATTTTGAACGACCTAGCAACCAGCCGTGGTCGGCATCGAACTTTGCTTCTTACTTTGAAAAAGTTAAGGGCGACTACCCACTACTTGAGCCGGTGCAACAAGTTGGTTTTCAGATGCTCGTTGGTCCACAAGGGGTATCTCAGCAAATGGTTCCGGCAGAGCAAAGGATGAAATACACGCATAAAGATAATCAGTTTTTAATTCAACTGAGTGATCGGCTTTTTGTGCAGAATGTTCTGCCTAAGTACCCAAGTTGGAAGCTTGTGAAGGCATCGATTGAGGTTAACTGGAAAGCCTGTGTCGATACTATAGGGGAATGTAAGCCTAAGCGTGTGGGAATGAGGTACATCAATCGAATCCCACGAGGCTCTCCAACTGAAAAGCCCCGGGTTTGGTTCAAACCTAATGATTATATTGCAACATCGGCATTGGATTCTCTTGCGCCGGTTTTTAGTAGAGTTGAAACCAAGACAGATAGTGCGAATGTCACAATGGTTACCTTAGCGGAAGGTGAGAATGCTTTTATTCTCGACATAGATCGAGTTTTGTCTTGTCCCGAGACAATGAATTCGACAGATCTGATTTCGACGCTTGAAACCTTACATGATGGAGTGTGGGTAGTTTTCAAGAGTACTTGCAGTGATAAACTGGAAAGTTTGCTAAATCAAAAGAATTAAATCGAGATGGTGCAGAACGCAATTGATAGCCAAATAGCACGCAAGATAGAGGAGCGGTTTTTGACTCAAACCACTCTTAAGCGTTTGCGCTTAAACTTTGCTGAGTTTGAACAGCGTAGTCCCATTGGTTGGATTGCTGATACCTCGACTTCCACAGATGGTGGAGTTGTATTCGGAGCACTAATCAATGCTCTTTTTAGTGGTACTAGTACGCAGTCTGTTCAGCTTTACTATCATCACCCCATTGTAGACGGGCTCAAGAACGCCTTCACGAATGAAGCGCAAGCTCGCAAGAACCAAGAGGCAATCAATCTACTTCGAGCATGGAAGAAGCGAAATGCCATTACTGGAGATAATTCTTGGGAGCTAGTGAAGGCAGAGATAGAAGATGCTGCGTTGTCGGATAGGCGTCGTTTTGAAAAATGAAGATATTTCTTGATACCGGAGTATTGGGGCAACTTGTTCATGTCAACGAAGCTATGAAGGAAAGCGTAGTGGATTGGGCAATAACGATGCTTGAGAGAGGCGAAGAGCTTATTGTTCCTGAAATTGCAGATTACGAACTGCGGCGTGCACTATTGAAGATTGATTCCGTGCAAAGTCTCAAAGATTTAGATCAGTGGAATAAGACAGTCACTTACTTACCCATACGCACTACGCACATGCATAAAGCGGCGGAGCTATGGGCGCAGTGTAGAAAGGAGAACCGACCATTTGCAAAAGACGCAGCTTTGGATGGTGATGTTATTCTAATCGCTCAAACTCTTGAATACGCAGGAGCAGTGATTGCGACCACGAATGTTGGGCATCTTTCACAGTTGGCTGATGCCAGGCAGTGGTCTGATATAAACTAGTATTATTTCTCTAACCCAAGATACCCTCTAGGAACGGCGATACCGCATCACCCTATACACTGGGTGTACAAACCGAGGAACCCCGCACAAAATCGATCCACCACTGAAATGTGTAGGGTAGCTCACCCATCTGGACAGTCTGGACACACCGGAAACTGTATGGACTTCTTGCGAAATATCAAGTAACTTCAATGTCTTAGAAAGTTTTCGTGGCTCTGAATGTGAGTAATATCAGCAGCTTGTATTTAACCCGTTCAATTTTACGTGAGG